>NZ_JBEXKG010000038.1:0-56610 GCF_040609555.1 Streptomyces sp. NPDC004658 | reverse complement strand
GGCGGAACGGGGGCGGACCCCTGGGAGACTCCCGGGTGCGGGCCCGGGTGGTGTGCGGCCGGCGCCCAGCCGGCGTGCGGGCCCTGCCCCGGCTGGTGGGGCGGCGGCAGCGGAGACCCCACTGCGTGCTGCATCCGTTGCCACTCCGTCTCGTACACACATCTGACGCTGGCGGCAGGGGCGTGCCCCGCTCGCTACCGAACGGTACCGTCCCCGGCCGTCGTTTGGTGAAACGGCCGGGGACGGTCCGAAGTGCCCGGCGGGCGAAGGAAATCGGACGCGGGAGCGAGTCCGGGGCCTACTGGCCGACCTCGCCGTAGGCGGCGAGGAGGACGGCCGGGTCCGGGCCTTCCAGGACGGCCGGCTTGGCCAGCCCGTCCAGGACGATGAAGCGCAGCAGGTCGCCGCGGGACTTCTTGTCGACCTTCATCGCCTCCAGCAGCTTGGGCCACTGGTCGTAGCGGTAGTGCAGCGGCAGCCCGACGGATTCGAGGATGCTGCGGTGGCGGTCGGCCGTCGCGTCGTCCAAGCGGCCCGCGAGGCGGCCCAGTTCGGCGGCGAAGTGCATGCCGACCGCGACCGCGGCCCCGTGCCGCCACTTGTACCGCTCGTTCTTCTCGATGGCGTGGCCGAGCGTGTGGCCGTAGTTGAGGATCTCCCGCCGGCCCGATTCCTTCAGGTCCGAGGAGACCACCTCCGCCTTGACCCGGATCGACCGCTCGATCAGCTCGGCCGTGTGCGGGCCCGCCGGGGTGCGGGCGGCCTGCGGGTCGGCCTCGATCAGGTCCAGGATCACCGGGTCGGCGATGAACCCCGCCTTGATGATCTCGGCCAGTCCGGAGACGTAGTCGTGCACCGGGAGGGAGTCCAGCGCGGCCAGGTCGCACAGCACACCGGCCGGCGGGTGGAAGGCACCGACCAGGTTCTTGCCCTCGGCGGTGTTGATACCGGTCTTGCCGCCGACCGCCGCGTCGACCATGGCCAGCACGGTCGTCGGGACGGCGATCCAGCGCACCCCGCGCAGCCAGGTCGCGGCGACGAATCCGGCCAGGTCGGTGGTGGCGCCGCCGCCGACGCCGACGATCACGTCGGTGCGGGTGAAGCCGCACTGGCCCAGCGCCTTCCAGCAGTAGGCGGCGACCTCGGCGGTCTTGGCCTCCTCCGCGTTGGGCACCTGGATCGCCACGGCCTCGTAGCCCTGCCCGGCCAGGTCGGCGCGCAGCGCCTCCCCGGTCTCGTCCAGCGCCTCCGGGTGGATCACGGCGACCCGCTTGGCCCGCGTGCCGATCAGCCCGGCCAGCTCGCCCAGGAGCTGCCGGCCCACCAGCACCTCGTAGGAGTCGGTGCCCGCGGTGCCGGCGACCTGGATCCGGGTGACTGCCTCGCTCATACCTGCTTCAACTCCAGTGCGTCCAGCGCCGCCTGCGCGACCTCTTCGGGGGTGCGGCCGTCCGTCGCGACGACGGCGGTGGCGACCTCCTCGTACAGGTGCCGGCGCGCCTCCATCAGCTCCCGCCACTGCTTGCGCGGGTTGACCGCGAGCAGCGGGCGGGCCACGTTCAGACCGGTGCGCTTGACGGCCTCCTCGACCTCCATGGAGAGGTAGAGCACCCGCTGCCCGGCCAGCGACGCGCGCGTGTCCGCGTCCAGGACGGCCCCGCCGCCCAGCGCGACGACGCCCCGGTGCTCGGCCAGCGCGGCCCGCACGGCGGCCTTCTCCAGAGCTCGGAAGGCGGCCTCGCCCTCGTCCACGAAGATCTCGGCGATGGTGCGGCCCTCGGCCGCCACGATGTCGTCGTCGGTGTCCCGGTAGCCGACGCCGAGGCGTTCGGCGAGCAGCCGGCCGACGGTGGACTTGCCCACGCCCATCGGCCCGACCAGGACGACCGCCGGCACGCCGCTCACCGGATGGCCAGGTTGTCGAGGTACGACCGGACGTTGCGGCGGGTCTCCGCGACGGAGTCACCGCCGAACTTCTCGGCGACCGCGTCCGCGAGGACGAGCGCCACCATGGCCTCGGCGACGATGCCGGCCGCCGGGACGGCGGAGACGTCGGAGCGCTGGTGGTGGGCCTGGGCGGGCTCGCCGGTGGTGACGTCCACCGTCCGCAGCGCGCGCGGCACGGTGGCGATCGGCTTCATCGCGGCGCGCACCCGCAGCAGCTCACCCGTGCTGAGGCCGCCCTCGGTGCCGCCCGCACGGCCGGAGACGCGCCGGATGCCCTCCGGCGTGCCCACGATCTCGTCGTGGGCCTGGGATCCGGGCACGCGGGCCAGTTCGAAGCCGTCGCCGATCTCGACGCCCTTGATCGCCTGGATGCCCATGAGCGCGCCGGCGAGGCGGGCGTCCAGCTTGCGGTCCCAGTGCACGTGCGAGCCGAGGCCGACCGGGACCCCGTAGGCCAGCACCTCGACCACGCCGCCCAGGGTGTCGCCGTCCTTGTGGGCCTGGTCGACCTCGGCGACCATCGCCTTCGAGGTGTCCGCGTCCAGGCAGCGCAGCGGGTCGGCGTCGAGCTTCTCGACGTCGGCCGGGGTGGGGTAGACGCCCTTCGGGGCCTTCACGGAGCACAGCTCGACCACGTGGGAGACGATCTCGATGCCGGTCGTCTCCTTCAGGTACGACCGGGCGACCGCGCCCAGCGCCACCCGGGCCGCCGTCTCGCGGGCCGAGGCGCGCTCCAGAATGGGGCGGGCCTCGTCGAAGCCGTACTTCTGCATGCCCGCCAGGTCGGCGTGGCCGGGGCGGGGGCGGGTCAGCGGGGCGTTGCGGGCCAGGCCCGCCAGCACCTCGGGGTCGACCGGGTCGGCGGCCATGACCTGCTCCCACTTCGGCCATTCGGTGTTGCCCACCATGATCGCCACCGGGGAGCCCAGGGTCAGTCCGTGCCGGACTCCGCCGAGGAACGTGACCTCGTCCCGCTCGAACTTCATCCGGGCACCGCGGCCATAGCCGAGCCGCCGCCGCGCCAGGTGGTCCGCCACCATCTCCGTGGTGATCGGCACGCCGGCGGGAAGACCCTCCAGCGTCGCGACAAGTGCGGGACCGTGGGACTCCCCCGCGGTCAGCCAACGCAGCCTGCTCAACGGTGCTCCTCAGTGCTCGCGCCCGGTACTGCCCGGCGTACACGCGTCCTCGCGTACGGCGACGGCGCTGCCGGGTGCGCGACCCCGGTGCGCCACCTCCGATCCTCCCATGTCCGGGGCCGGTGTCCGGTCGCCGGTCCAGCAGGCGGACGCGACGGTGGCGGTTCAGCGGGCGGCGAGCGCCTTCTCGCCGGCGTGGCGCATGGCCTCCAGCGGGGCCGGGGAGCGGCCGGTGAACCGCTCGACCTGGAGGACGGCCTGGTGGACCAGCAGGTCGAGGCCGCTGACCACGGCACCGCCGAACATGGACCAGCGGGCCGCCAGCTCGGTGGGCCAGGGGTCGTAGAGCACGTCGAAGAGGGTGGCGGGGCGTTCGGGGACGGCGACGGCGAGGGCGTCGGTGGTACCGGCCGGCGTGGTGGCGATCACCAGCGGGGCGCGCAGGGCCTCGGCCGCGTCCGCCCAGTCCGCCGTGCGCACGTCCACGTCCAGCCGCTCGCCCCACCGCCGCATCTCGGCGGCGCGGGCCTCGCTGCGGACGTAGGCGACGACCTCCCCGGTGCAGACCCGGGACAGCGCGGCGAGCGCGGAGGAGGCGGTGGCGCCGGCGCCGAGAACGGCGGCGGAGCCGACCTGTTCGATGCCGTGCTCGCGCAGGGCGGCCACCATGCCCGGGATGTCGGTGTTGTCGCCGAGCCGGCGGCCGTCCTCGGTGAAGACGAGCGTGTTGACCGCGTCGACGGACGCGGCCGTGTCGCTGATCTCGTCCAGCAGCGGGATGACCGCCCGCTTGAGCGGCATGGTCAGCGACAGCCCCGCCCACTCCGGCCCGAGCCCGTCGAGGAAGCCGGGCAGTTCGGCCTCGCCGACCTCGAAGCGCTCGTACGACCAGTCGGTGAGACCGAGTTCGTCGTACGCGGCCCGGTGCAGCACCGGTGAGAGGGAGTGGGCGATCGGCGAGCCGAGCACGGCGGCTCGGCGGGTCACTGTCATCAGTTCTTCTTCCTCGACGCGTTCCACTCCTCGACCAGCTTGTTGTGCTCCTCCAGCGTCCTGGTGAACTTGCTGGTCTTGCCGTCCATCGAGATGAAGTAGTACCAGCCGTCGTCGGTCGGGTTGAGCGCGCCCCTGAGCGCGTCCTCGCCGGGGTTGTCGATGGGGCCCGGCGGCAGGCCCTTGGAGAAGTACGTGTTGTACGGGTTGTCGTACCTGCGCAGCTCGGTGATGCTGAGGTCCAGCTTGCTCTGGTTCTTCACGTAGTTGTAGGTGGAGTCGAACTCCAGCCGCCCGGCGGTCTGCGGGTTGCCGGGCTCCAGGCGGTTGTAGACGACCTCGGCCATCTTGCGGAAGTCGTCGTGGCTCGTCCCCTCGGCCTGCACCAGGCTCGCCACGGTGAGCAGCTGCCACGGACCGTCGAGGCCGAGGGTCTGTGCCTTCTTCTCCAGGCCGAGTTCCTGGTACTTGGCGGTGGCCTGCGCGACCATGTTCTTGAGCACGGCCTCGGGCTTCTGACCCTTGGTGACCCCGTAGCTGGAGGGGTAGAGGAAGCCTTCCAGCGGGTCCTTGAGGTTCGGGTGGTTCAGCGCCCAGGAGGGCAGGCCGAGGTGCTTGTACTCCTTCTTCGCGACACGCGCCGTGGTGCCCGCCGGCACCTCCAGACGCTTGTCGATCAGGCCGTAGATCTCCACGTTGCGCCGGCCCTCGGCGATGATCAGGTTGCTGCGGCTCTTCGGGCTGAGCATCAGTTCCACCGCGCTCGCGGCGGACATCTCCTTCTCCATCGTGTAGACGCCGTCCTGGAGCGCCTTGCCCTTGGGGTTCGCCTGCAGCGCGGAGACGAACGCGGCCGCGCTCTCGACCACGCCCGCGTCCTTCAGCTTCTGACCGATGGCCCAGCCGCCGTCGCCCTTGTTGATGGTGACCGTGACGTGCTGGCCGTTGCCGCTGCCCGCGTAGTCCGGGGCCGCGCCGAAACGATTTTGGTAGAACTTGTAGCCGAAGTACCCGACACCGCCGAGGCCTCCGCCGAACACCAGGACGACCACCATGCAGGCGCAGCCGGTGCGCCCTTTCCTGCTCTTGACGGGCTTGCGGCCCTTGCCGCGCCTCTCGCGCCGGCTCTGGAGCTCGTGCTCCTCCTCGCCGGCGTCGCCGTCGGCGCCGCCCCCCGGGAAGAAGGCGTGCTCCTCCTCGTCGGCCCCGGGCTCCGGCTGCGGTTCCGGCTCGGGACGCCGGCGGCCGGGCGGCACCGGCGGCGGGTAGGCGTCCTCGGTGCCGTAGAGGTCCGGCTGCTCGCCGTACGCCACGGGCTGCTGGTTGTGCGGATCACCGGGGTCGGCGGCGTAGGGGACCGGGCCGTGGGTGCCCGTCCCGTCCCACGCGCCCTGGTGGAAGTGCTGCTGGCTCTGACCGACGAACTGCTGGTCGTACGCGGGCTGGGACTGTCCCTCGTGGTACGGGTACTGCTGTCCGTCGTAGCCGGACTGCTGCTCGTGACTCCAGGCCCCGTACTGCGGCTGGTGCGGCTGCGGGTAGTGCTGCTGCGGCTGGCCGCCGTAGCCGGACTGCCGGCCGACGTGCGCCTGCTGCCCTTCCCATCCGCCGTCCCCGTACAACGGGTCCTGCGGATGCCACGGTTCGGAGCCCTGGCCCCGGCCATACTCAGTCATCGATCCCCTAGAGCCGCGAGGCCGACGGTCACGCGGCCGGGGGCCGGCTTCCGCTCCGCCTCTTGCTGTGCCCCGGCTGTTCGAACACCGGAGCATCGCGCGGAACGTTACCGTATCGCGATCAGATGACCACTTCGACGCCTTCGCCGGGTGGTTCACCTGACACCCGTTCGGATTCCAGGGCCTGCTGCAAAATGATGACGGCGGCGGCCTGGTCGATGACCGCGCGGCCCTTCTTCGACCGCACGCCCGAGGCGCGCAGTCCCTGACTGGCCGTCACGGTCGTCATCCGCTCGTCCACCAGCCGCACCGGCACCGGCTTGATGCCCCTGGCCAGCTCCTGGGCGAAGGCGCGGACCTTGACCGCGGCCGGCCCCTCGCCCCCCTTGAGGGAGCGCGGGAGGCCGACGACGACCTCGATCGGTTCGTACTCCTCCACCAGCTGCCGCAGCCGGCGGTGGGCGGCGGGGACGTCCCGCCCGGGAACGGTCTCCACCGGGGTGGCGAGGATCCCGTCGGGGTCGCACGAGGCGACCCCGATCCGGGCGTCCCCGACGTCGATCGCGAGCCGACGTCCTCTGCGCATGTCTCGGCCGTTCCTACTTGGCGGTCTCGGCGACCAGGCGCTCGACCGCCTCGACGGCCTCGCCGACGGCGGCCGGGTTCTGGCCGCCGCCCTGGGCGACGTCCGGCTTGCCGCCACCGCCGCCGCCGAGCGTCTTGGCGGCCGTACGGACCAGGTCACCGGCCTTGAGACCGCGCTCGCGGGCGGCCTCGTTGGTGGCGACGACCGTCAGCGGCTTGCCGTTGCTGACCGTGAACAGGGCGACCACGGCGGCCCGGCCGCCCTGGATCCGGCCGCGCACGTCCAGGACCAGCTTGCGCAGGTCGTCCGGCGTGGTGCCGTCCGGGACCTGGCCGGTGACCAGGGCGACGCCCCGCACGTCCTTGGCGGACTCGGCGAGACCGGCGGCGGCCTGGAGCACCTTCTCGGCGCGGAACTTCTCGATCTCCTTCTCGGCGTCCTTCAGCTTGCCGAGCATGGCGGAGACCTTCTCCGGCAGCTCCTCCGGGCGGCCCTTGAGCAGCTCGGTCAGCTGGTTGACGACCGTGTGCTCGCGGGCGAGGAAGTTGTAGGCGTCCACGCCGACCAGGGCCTCGATGCGGCGCACACCGGAGCCGATGGACGACTCGCCGAGCAGCTTCACCAGGCCCAGCTGGGCGGTGTTGTGCACGTGCGTGCCGCCGCACAGCTCCTTGGAGAAGTCGCCGATCGTCACGACACGGACGCGGTCGCCGTACTTCTCGCCGAACTCGGCGATGGCGCCCTGCTTCTTGGCCTCGTCGATGCCCATGATCTCGGCGCGCACGTCGAGGTCGCGGGCGAGCACCTCGTTGATCTTCTGCTCGACGTCGGTCATCACGGCCGTCGGCACGGCGGACGGGGATCCGAAGTCGAAGCGGAAGCGGCCGGGCTGGTTCTCGGAACCCGCCTGGGCGGCCGTCGGGCCGAGGGCGTCGCGCAGGGCCTGGTGGGTGAGGTGGGTGGCCGAGTGGGCGCGGGCGATGGCCGTACGGCGGCGGGCGTCGATGGCGGCGTGGGCCTTGGCGCCGACGGTCACCTCGCCGACCTGGACGACGCCCTTGTGGACGTACACGCCCGGGACCGGCTTCTGGCAGTCGCGGACCTCGATGACGGCACCGGAGTCGACCCTGATCCGGCCGGTGTCGCCGATCTGGCCGCCGCCCTCGGCGTAGAACGGGGTGCGGTCCAGGACGATCTCGACCTCGTCGCCCTCGGTGGCCGCCGGGGAGGAGACGCCGTCGACCAGGATGCCGACGATCGTGGACTCGCCCTCGGTGTCGGTGTAGCCGATGAAGTCGGTCTCGCCGGCGGCGTCGGCGATCTCGCGGTAGGCGCCGAGGTCGGCGTGGCCGGTCTTCTTGGCCTGGGCGTCGGCCTTGGCCCGCTCCCGCTGCTCCTTCATCAGGCGGCGGAAGCCCTCCTCGTCCACGGAGAGGCCCTGTTCGGCGGCCATCTCCAGGGTGAGGTCGATCGGGAAGCCCCAGGTGTCGTGGAGCAGGAAGGCCTTGTCGCCGGGCAGGACGGCGGAGCCGGCGGCCTTGGTCTCGGTGACGGCGGTGTCGAGGATGTTGGTGCCGGCCTTCAGCGTCTTGAGGAAGGCGTTCTCCTCGGCGACGGCGACCTTCTCGATGCGCTCGCGGTCGGTGATCAGCTCCGGGTACTGCTGGCCCATCATGCGGATGACGACGTCGATGAGGTCCTTGACGACCGGGCCGGTGGCGCCGAGCAGGCGCATGTTGCGGATGGCGCGGCGCATGATGCGGCGCAGCACGTAGCCGCGGCCCTCGTTGCCGGGGGTGACACCGTCGCCGATGAGCATGGTGGCGGTGCGCATGTGGTCGGTGACCACGCGGAGGGACACGTCCGAGGAGTGCGAGTCGCCGTAGTGGACACCGGTCAGCTCGGTGGCCCTCTCGATGACGGCCATGGAGGTGTCGATCTCGTACATGTTCTGCACGCCCTGCAGAATCATGGCGAGCCGCTCCAGGCCGAGGCCCGTGTCGATGTTCTTGCTCGGCAGGTCCCCGAGGATCTCGAAGTTGTCCTTGCCGGTGCCCTCGCCGCGCTCGTACTGCATGAAGACGAGGTTCCAGATCTCCACGTACCGCTCGTCGTTGACGGCGGGGCCGCCCTCGACGCCGAACTCGGGGCCGCGGTCGTAGTTGATCTCGGAGCAGGGGCCGCAGGGGCCCGGGACGCCCATGGACCAGAAGTTGTCCTTCATGCCCAGGCGCTGGATGCGCTCCTTGGGTACGCCGACGACCTCGTGCCAGATCTGCTCGGCCTCGTCGTCGTCCTGGTAGACGGTGATCCACAGGCGCTCGGGGTCGAGGCCGTAACCGCCCTTGTCCTGGGGCGTGGTGAGCAGCTCCCAGGCGAGCTTGATGGCGCCTTCCTTGAAGTAGTCGCCGAAGGAGAAGTTGCCGCACATCTGGAAGAAGGTGCCGTGGCGCGTGGTCTTGCCGACCTCTTCGATGTCGGGCGTGCGCACGCACTTCTGCACGCTGGTGGCGCGCGGGAACGGCGGCTTGACCTCACCCAGGAAGTAGGGCTTGAAGGGCACCATGCCGGCGGGGACGAGGAGCAGAGTCGGGTCGTCCGCGATGAGCGACGCCGAAGGGACGACGGTGTGCCCGCGCTCCTCGAAGAAGCTCAGCCAGCGGCGGCGAATCTCGGCCGACTCCATCAGTGGTCCTCATTCCGGTTGTACGAGTACGCCGTGTTCTCGACGTACTGCGGGTTGCTGCGGTTGTTCTCGATGGCGGCGAGCCGCCGGGGCGCGGGGAGCTCGGGGCTGTCCTGGATGCCCAGTGCCTCCTCCAGCTCTGCCTCCCGCTGGGCCATGTTGTCGCGGACGTCGAGCGCGAAGCCGACCGCGCGGTCCTTCAGCCGCTGACCGGTCTCCAGGGCCTTGTTCGCCGCGGTGGCGGCCAGGCTCTCCGGGGTGAGCTGCTTCAGCTTGCGGTTGACCTTGGTGGTGGCCCACACACCGGCGGCGACACCTGTGGTGAACCAGAACGTACGGCGGAACATCGCTCGGTCTCAGTCCTTACTTCCGCTTGCGTCGTGCGGCGGGGACCGTCCGGCCCACGATCACGGTACGCCGGGGCGACTTCCCAGGCACGTCCTCCTCCTTGCGTCCGCCGAGCGCCCGGCGGACGCCGTAGCCGAAGGCCGCGACCTTGACCAGCGGGCCGCCGAAGGTGGAGGCGACGGTGGTGGACAGCGCGGAGGCGTTCGACGTGACCTCCTGGACGTCGGAGGCGATCGCGTCGACCCGGTCGATCTGCGTCTGCGCGGAGCGCACCGCCTGGGAGGCGTCGGCGAGCAGCGGGACCGCCTGGTCGGTCACGTCCGCCACGAGCTTGGTGGTCGCCTTGAGCGTCTGGGCCAGCCTCGCCAGTGCGACCGCGAGGAAGGAGACCAGGATCGCCCAGAAGACGGCCACCAGGATCCCGGCCACCTCACCACCGGACACTGTGCGCACCCGCTCCCTGAAACGTGCCTGAGCATCGGAAAAGTCGTGCCCCGAGCCTATCGCGCCGGGGCGGAGGCTCCGTACCGGATTACCGGGCGCGGGCGGTGGAGTTGCGGGAAGCGATTGTACGGAGTGAACACGGTTCAGTACGCTCCGTGTCCCATGCGAGGTCCTCACAGCCCCGGCTCCTGGGCGGACGGCGATCCGCCCCTCGAACTCACCGCCTTCGTGGGGCGCTCGGCCGAGCTGGCCGAGCTGACGACGGCGCTCGGTCAGGCACGGCTGGTGACCGTGACCGGGGTGGGCGGGGTCGGCAAGTCCCGGCTGGCGGCGCGGGCGGCGGCGCGCTGGGCGTCCGGTGCCCCGGCGGGCGGCCCGGGCTGGGGGCGGGTGGAGCTGGCGGCGGTGCGGGACCCGCAGTTCGTGGAGTACGCGGTCGCGGAGGCGCTCGGGCTGACCGACCACACCACGCGCCTGCCCCGGGACACGCTGCTGGAGCATCTGGCCGGGCGGCGGGCGCTGTTGGTGCTGGACGGGTTCGAGCACCTGGTGGCCGCCTGTGCCGATCTGGCGGCGGAGCTGCTGCGCAAGCTGCCGGAGCTGCGGGTGCTGGCCGTGGGCCGGCGTCCGCTGGGCCTCGCGGGCGAGCGGCTGTTCCCGCTGGCGCCGCTCGGTGAGGACGAGGCGGTGGAGCTGTTCACGGACCGGGCCCGGGTGCAGGGCGTGCCGGTGGCCGACGGCGCCGAGGTGCGGGAGCTGTGCCAGCGGCTGGAGGGGATCCCGCTGGCGCTGGAGCTGGCGGCCGGGCGGCTGCGGGCGCTGTCCCCGGCGCAGTTGCTGCAGCGTCTCGACGACCGGTTCCGGCTGCTGACCGGTGGCGGCCGGGACGTGCTGCCCCGGCACCAGACGCTGCGCACGGCGATCGGCTGGAGCCATGAGCTGTGCTCGCCGGCCGAACGGCTGCTGTGGGCACGGCTGTCGGTGTTCGCGCACTCCTTCGACCTGGAGGCGGCCGAGTACGTGTGCAGCGGGGACGGGCTGGCCGCCGAGGACCTGCTGGACGTGCTGTCGGAACTGCTCGCCCAGTCGGTCGTCTCCCGCGAGGAGACACCGGCGGGCCCGCGCTACCGGATGCTGGACACCGTCCGCGCCTACGGCGCCGAGTGGCTGGAGGCGACCGGGGACGCGGGCCGGCTGCGCAGACGGCACCGGGACTGGTACCTGGGCCTCGCCACCATGTGCGAGCTGGACTGGTTCTCGCCCCGGCAGCGGGAGGTGGCCGCGCGGGTCGAGGCGGAGCTGCCGAATCTGCGGACCGCGCTGGAGTTCTGCCTGACCGAGCCGGAGGAGGCGCATCTCGGCCAGCACCTGGCGGGCTCGCTGTGGTTCTGCTGGGTGGGGTGCGGCCGGCTCGCGGAGGGGCGGCGGTGGCTGGAGCGCAGCCTGGAGCTGGACTCGGAGTACGAGCGCTCCCGGCTGAAGGCGCTGTGGGTGCTCGGCTATGTGTCGATCCTCCAGGGCGACACCGTGCCCGCGCTCCAGGCGCTGCGGATGTGCCGGGAGCAGGCGGAGCGGTCGGCCGACGCGACGGCGGTGGCGTACGCCGAGCACCGCACCGGCTGTCTGGCCCTGGTGACGGATGACATGGCCCGCGCAGAAACGCTGCTGCGGTCGGCGCTGGACCGCTACCAGGAGATCGGCGAGCTGAACAGCAACGTCCTGATGGGCCAGGTGGAGCTGGCGATGACACGGGCGTTCCAGGGCGATCTGCCGGACGCGGTGCGATTGTGCGAGGACGTGCGCCGGATCTGCGACGACCACGGGGAGCGCTGGGCCCGGTCGTACGCCCTGTACGTGCTGGCGTACGCGGCCTGGCAGGGCGGCGACGCGGCCCGCGCCCGGGAGCTGCTGGCGGACTGCCTGGACAACGCGCACGGCTTCCGCGACCTGCTGGGCACGGTGCTGTCGATCGAGCTGCTGGCCCTGGTGACGGTCACGCAGGGCGATCCGGTGGAGGCGGCGGTGCTCCAGGGCGCGGCCGGGCGGATGTGGCCCTCGGTCGGGCTGCCGCTGTTCGGCTCGGCCTACTACAACGCCCCGCACGAGCGGTGCGAGGCCGCGGCCCGGGAGGCGCTCGGCGACGAGCGGTACGAGGAGTGGGTGCGCCGGGGGGCGCGGCTGGACCGGGAGACGGCGGTGGCGCGGGCGCTGCGGAAGGACGGACGGCCGCTGCCGGCGCTGCCCGCGCCCCGGGGGCCGGTCCCGCCCTCGCGCCCCGGACAGCGCGAACCCGCCGCCTCGCCCACCCGGAAGGGCGGGGAGACGGCGGGCTGAGGACCTACGCCGTGACCGGGGTCAGCGGGCGTAGTACTCGACGACGAGCTGCTCGTCGCAGATGACCGGAACTTCCTTGCGGTTCGGCTCGCGGTCCAGGCGGAACGCCAGGGCCTTGAGGTTCACCTGGAGGTAGCGCGGGGTCTCGCCCTCGGGGGCGAAGCCGCCCTCACGGGCGATCTGGAAGAGCGTCTTGTCCTTGGAGCGGTCGCGGACCTGCACGACGTCGTCCGGGCGGACGCGGAAGGACGGCTTGTCGACCTTCTGGCCGTTGACCTGGATGTGGCCGTGGACGACCATCTGGCGGGCCTGGTAGATCGTGCGGGCGATGCCCGAACGCAGGACCAGCGCGTCGAGGCGGCGCTCCAGCTCCACGATCAGGGCCTCGCCGGTCTTGCCCTGGACCTTGGACGCACGCTCGTAGGCGCGGACCAGCTGGCGCTCGGAGATGTCGTACTGAGCGCGCAGGCGCTGCTTCTCGAGCAGACGGACCTTGTAGTCCGAGTTCTGCTTGCGGCCGCGGCCGTGCTCACCCGGCGGGTAGGGGCGGGCCTCGAAGTACTTGACGGCCTTCGGGGTCAGCGCGATACCGAGGGCACGCGACTTCTTGACCTTGGGGCGGGACTGGTTCGCCACTGTCTTTCGTCTCTTTCGTAGTGTTCGGCTCGTCAGTGTTCAGGGAGGTCGCATCCGCAGCCGGGAAAACCCGCCGGGTCCGCAGGGGACCTGCCGGGCAGCCGCTTCCCTGGTCTGGGCACATACGTGCAGCACGCGAGTGGCCCACCGACCGTTCCCGGGGCTCCGGGTGGTGGTGGGCTGCCCGCGACACCGTTCGACGGTGCGCGACGCTCCTGGAGCCGGTCCGCGCGGGACCGGGCCTCCGGCTGGTTGTCCCGCTCTGACAGCACGGGACTCAGCACTTCGGAGCAGTCTACAGGGTGCTCAGGACCGCCTGCGACCGAGGCGCTTGCGGGTCCACTCCACGGCGTCCGCGTAGCGGGCCTCGGCTCCGTGCCGGCTCGGCGTGTAGTACTCGCGGTCCTTCAGGGCGTCCGGTGCGTACTGCTGCTCGGCGATGCCCTCGGGCAGGTCGTGCGGGTACACGTACCCCTGGGCGTGGCCCAGCTTGGCCGCGCCCTTGTAGTGCCCGTCGCGCAGATGCGGCGGCACCGGGCCGGCCAGGCCCGCCCGTACGTCCTCCAGGGCGGCGCCGATCGCGGTCGTCGCGGCGTTGGACTTGGGGGCGAGGGCCAGGGCGATCGTGGCGTGGCTGAGGGTGAGCGCGGCCTCCGGGAAGCCGATCATGGCGACGGCCTGGGCGGCGGCCACGGCGATGGGCAGGGCGTTCGGGTCGGCGAGGCCGATGTCCTCGCTGGCGGAGATCATCAGGCGGCGGGCGATGAACCGGGGGTCCTCGCCGGCCTCGATCATGCGGGCCAGGTAGTGCAGGGCCGCGTCCACGTCGGAGCCGCGGATGGACTTGATGAGCGCGCTGGCGACGTCGTAGTGCTGGTCGCCGTCGCGGTCGTACTTCACGGCGGCCCGGTCGACCGTCTGCTCCAGCGTCCGCAGGCCGATCTCGCTCTCGCCCTGGTCCAGGGCGGCCCCGGCGGCGGCCTCCAGCGCGGTCAGGGCGCGGCGGGCGTCGCCGCCGGCGATGCGGAGCAGATGCTCCTCGGTGTCCGCGGGGAGGGCGACGGCGTCCTTGAGGCCGCGTTCGTCGCTCAGCGCGCGGCGGAGCAGCGAGCGGATGTCGTCGTCGGTGAGCGGTTCGAGCGTGAGCAGGAGGGAGCGGGACAGCAGCGGGGAGATCACCGAGAAGTACGGGTTCTCCGTGGTGGCCGCGATCAGGGTCACCCAGCGGTTCTCCACGGCCGGGAGCAGGGAGTCCTGCTGGGCCTTGCTGAAGCGGTGGATCTCGTCCAGGAAGAGGACGGTCTCCTTGCCGAAGGCGCCGGTGGCACGGCGGGCGCCGTCGATGACCGCGCGGACCTCCTTGACGCCCGCGGTGATCGCGGACAGCTCCACGAACCGCTTGTTCGTCGCCTTGGAGACGACGTAGGCCAGGGTGGTCTTGCCGGTGCCGGGCGGGCCCCACAGGATCACCGAGGACGGGCCGGCGGGACCGCCGTTGCCCTCGCCGACCAGCCGGCGCAGCGGGGAGCCGGGCCCGAGCAGATGCTGCTGGCCCACGACCTCGTCGAGCGTGCGCGGGCGCATGCGCACCGCCAGGGGGCTGGCTGCCGGATCCTTCTCCTGGCGTTCTTCTGCTGCTGCGGTGAAGAGGTCGGGTTCCACGCTGAAACCCTAGAACACCGCACTGACAATCCGGCCGGGACCGTCAGCTGGTCCAGAAGTCCCACCAGCGGGTGAGGACCAGCATGCCGATGACGCCGACGTGCACGACCGGCAGCACCCAGGTGAACTCGCCGAAGAAGGACTTCAGCCAGCGCGGGGACGGCAGGAAGTCGTTGCGGACGTTGAACGAGGTGACGTACCAGAACATGGTGATCGTGGCGACCCAGGCCAGCGAGCACCACAGGCACAGCGCGTTGATCCGGTACAGGGACTGGAACTGCAGCCAGGTGCAGAACGCCACCCCGAAGAGCGTGCCGAAGTTGAAGGTCAGCCAGTACCAGCGCGGGAACCGGGCGCGGGCCAGCAGGCTCATGCCGACGCAGATGACGATGCCGTAGGCGACCAGGCCGAGCATCGGGTTGGGGAAGCCGAAGGCGGCGGCCTGCTTGCTCTCCATGACGCTGCCGCAGGAGACGACGGGGTTGAGGCTGCACCCGGGGGTGAACGTCTTGCCGGCGACCTTGGCTTCCAGCAGCTTGAACTTGTCGATCGTGATGACCCAGGCGGCCAGCAGTCCGGCCGCGCCGGTGATCACCAGCAGGATGGCGAAGGCGCGGCTGCCGCCCACCGCGCGCGGGGCGTCGGCGGCGCGCTCCGGGCCGGGCTCCGTGGAGACGTCTTTGACTGTCGTCTTGCTCATCACGCCGATTCCGTCACTCGAGACTGGGACCATCTTCGGGCACGGGTCATTGTGCCGCACACGCCTGTGTGCGCACCGTTCGCTCCGCATAAGGATGTACGTGCGACGGGTACCGCCTGTTCGGTTCCGGACAGGCCGGCCGCGTCGGGGGCCCGTACGACGAAGGCGCCGGACGGCCCCCTCGGGGAGGGTGTCCGGCGCCCACGCGCGCGTGTGCCGCTAGCCGAGCCGCGCTTCCAGCTCCGCCACGATCTCGTTCACGCCGATCGCCGCCTGCTCGCCGGACTCCATGTCCTTGAGCTGGACGACGCCCTCGGCGAGGTCGCGCTCACCGGCGACGATCGCGTAGCGGGCGCCCGAGCGGTTGGCGTTCTTCATGGCGCCCTTCAGGCCCTTGCCGCCGTACGCGAAGTCCGCCGCGATGCCCACCTTGCGCAACTCGGTGATCTTGGCGAACAGCACCCGGCGGGCCTCCTCGCCGAGCGGGACGGCGTAGACGCTGGTCGACGCCGGGACGTCCGGTTCCACGCCCTCGGCCTCCAGCGCGAGCACCGTGCGGTCGACCCCGAGGGCCCACCCGACGGACGGCAGCGCGGGGCCGCCGATCATCTCGGACAGGCCGTCGTACCGGCCGCCGCCGCCCACCGCGGACTGCGAGCCGAGACCGTCGTGCACGAACTCGAAGGTGGTGCGGGTGTAGTAGTCCAGGCCGCGCACGAGCTTCGGGTCGTCCTCGAAGGAGACGCCCGCGGCGGTGATCAGCTCACGGACCTCCTCGTGGTACGCCTTGCACGCGTCGCACAGGTAGTCGCGCAGCAGCGGGGCGCCGGTCAGCTGCTTCTGGACCGACTCGCGCTTGTCGTCGAGGACCCGGAGCGGGTTGATGTCGACGCGGCGGCGCGTGTCCTCGTCCAGGTCCAGGCCGCGCAGGAACTCCTGCAGCGCCGTCCGGTACACCGGGCGGCACTCCTTGTCGCCCAGGCTGTTCAGCAGGATGCGGAAGTTCCTCAGGCCGAGCGAGCGGTAGGCCTGGTCGGCCAGGATGATCAGCTCGGCGTCCAGCGCCGGGTCCTCGGCTCCGATCGCCTCGGCACCGACCTGGGAGAAGTGCCGGTAACGGCCCTTCTGGGGGCGCTCGTAGCGGTAGTAGGAGCCGGAGTACCAGAGCTTGACCGGGAGGTTGCCCGACTTGTGCAGGTTGGCCTCCAGGGCCGCGCGCAGCACGGACGCGGTGCCCTCGGGGCGCAGCGCGAGCCTGTCGCCGCCCTTGGTCTCGAAGGCGTACATCTCCTTGGTCACGATGTCGGTGGACTCGCCGACACCGCGCGCGAAGAGCTCGACGTTCTCGAAGCCGGGGGTCTCGATGTAGCCGTAGCCGGAGTGGCGCAGCGGAGCGGCGATCGCCTCACGGACCGCCAGGTACTTCGCCGAGTCCGGCGGGATCAGGTCGTACGTGCCCTTGGGGGCCTTGAAGGTGCTCACGGAAGGTCTCTCGTCACATTCCTCGTCGGGGAGCCTCGGCGGCGCCGCGCTCCTGGCGGCCCGCGGCCACCTCCCGCAGATAGGGGTTGGTGGCGCGCTCCTGGCCGATGGTCGTCTGGGGGCCGTGGCCGGACAGCACCACGGTGGAGTCGTCGAGCGGCAGGCACACGCGCGCCAGCGACTCGAGCATGTCCGCCATGGATCCGCCCGGCAGATCGGTGCGTCCGATGGAGCCGGCGAACAGCAGATCCCCGGAGAAGAACACCGACGGGATGTCGGCGGTCTCGGGCATCCGGAAGGTCACCGACCCCTTGGTATGGCCCGGCGCGTGCGCGACGGAGAACTCCAGGCCCGCCAGTTGGAAGGTGGTGCCGTTCGTCAGCTCCCTGACGTCGTCCGGCTCCCCCACGGTCAGCTCGCCCATCAGCGGCATGCCGATGGAGCGGCCGAGCGCCTTCTCGGGGTCGCTCAGCATGTAGCGGTCCTCGGGGTGGATCCAGGCCGGGACGTCGTGGGCCCCGCACACGGGGACGACCGAGGCGACATGGTCGATGTGGCCGTGGGTGAGGACGACGGCGACGGGCTTGAGCCGATGCTTCTTCAGTGCTTCCTCGACGCCTTCGGCGGCCTGGTGGCCGGGGTCGATGATCACGCACTCCTCACCGGCGGCGGGGGCGACGAGATAACAGTTCGTCCCCCAGGCCCCGGCGGGGAACCCGGCAATGAGCACGATCGTCCTTCGTTGTGTCGATTACAGGCGGCTTCCGCTGCAGTCAGAGCCTACCGGCGCTGCCGTTTCCTCAGCGAACCCATATACGGTACGGGGCTACACGCAGCGGTCGGATCACGAGGACGCACGCGTACCGCCCGACACACGACACGCATGAGGAGAGAACCCGGTGGTCAGCCAGGAGCAGCGGCGGCGTCAGCTCGCCCGGGAGAAGTTCTTGCGGCAGCAGCAGCGGCGCACCCAGGCGCGGCGCAAGGCCCGCCTGCGCAACTCCGTGATCGCGTCGGTCCTGGGCGTGGTCGTGATCGGCAGCGTCGCGCTGTACACGACCGGGGTGCTGAAGGACGACGGCGGCAAGAAGGAGAACGCGAGCGCCGAGGTCACCCCGAGCGCGACGCCGACCAGCAAGGCTCCGGACCCGTGCCGGAAGCCGGCGCCCGGCAAGGCGGAGAAGCTGAGCTGGAAGAAGGAGCCGGCGATGACGATCGACACGTCGGCGAAGTACACGCTGAAGCTCGCGACGACGTGCGGTGACATCGGCATCGCGCTGAAGACGTCGGCGGCCCCGCACACGGTGAACTCGTTCGACTTCCTCGCGGGCAAGGGCTACTTCGACCACACCAAGTGCCACCGCCTGACCACCCAGGGCATCTACGTCCTGCAGTGCGGCGACCCGCAGGGCACCGGCATGGGCGGTCCGGGCTACACGCTCCCGGACGAGAACCTCAAGGACAAGAGCCTGAAGAACAACACCTACCCGGCGGGCACGGTGGCGATGGCCAACACCGGCCAGAAGCACACCGGCGGCAGCCAGTTCTTCCTCGTCTACAAGGACAGCCCGCTGCCGCCCAGTTACACCCCCTTCGGCACGATCGACGCGGCGGGCATGAAGGTGCTCGACAAGATCGCCGCGGCCGGCGAGAGCACGGGCGCCGGCGACGGTGCGCCGAACGCGACGGTCGTGATCGACAAGGCGACCGTCACCAAGTCCTGAGGCCGGCCGTCGTCAAGTCCTGAGGTCAACGGGGGCCGGGAACGGCCGACTGCCGAATTTCGGTCGCGCTGGATGCGGACAGGCAACCCGCTGGTCGCCTATGTTGGCCGTGACGAAACTGTGGACGATGCCCGGGGGTGCTGAGGCCCCCCGCAGGCATCATGTGGAGGAGGCGCTGTGAGCAGCGACCCGTGGGGCCGCGTCGACGAGACGGGGACCGTGTACGTGCGTACGGCCGACGGCGAGAAGGTCGTCGGTTCCTGGCAGGCCGGCTCCCCCGAGGAGGCGCTGGCCTACTTCGAGCGCAAGTACGAGGGCCTGGTTGTCGAGATCGGCCTCCTCGAAAAGCGAGTGCGGACCACCGACCTGTCGGCGAAGGACGCCCAGGCCGCCATCGACCACCTGCGCGAGCAGGTGGACGCGCACCACGCGGTCGGCGACCTGGACGCGCTGCGGGTGCGGCTGGACAAGCTGGTCGAGACCGTCGAGGCGCGCCGCGAGGAGCGCAAGCAGCAGCGGGCCCGCCAGTCCGACGAGGCCCGCAAGGCCAAGGAGGACCTGGTCGCCGAGGCCGAGCAGCTGGCGCAGTCCGACCAGTGGCGGGCCGCCGGAGAGCGGCTGCGGGCGCTGGTGGACACCTGGAAGGGGCTGCCGCGCCTGGACCGCAAGTCCGACGACGAGCTGTGGCACCGCTTCTCGCACGCGCGGTCGGCGTTCTCCAAGCGCCGCAAGGCGCACTTCGCGCAGCTGGACGCGCAGCGCGAGGAGGCCCGCCGGACCAAGGAGCGGCTGGTCGCCGAGGCCGAGGCGCTGTCGGACTCGACGGACTGGGGTCCTACGGCCGCCCGGTACCGCGAGCTGATGGCGGAGTGGAAGGCCGCGGGCCGCGCCCAGCGCGAGCACGAGGACGACCTGTGGAACCGCTTCCGCGGCGCCCAGGACGTCTTCTTCGCCGCCCGCAGCTCGGTCTTCGCCGAGCGGGACGCCGAGCAGTCGGAGAACCTCAAGCTCAAGGAGGAGCTGGCCGAGGAGGCCGAGAAGCTCCTGCCGATCAGCGACCTGAAGGCCGCGCGGGCCGCCTTCCGCTCGATCAACGAGCGCTGGGAGGCCATCGGTCACGTCCCGCGGGACGCGCGGCCGAAGGTCGAGGGCCGGATGCACGCCGTCGAGCGGGCGATCCAGGAGGCCGAGGAGGCCGAGTGGCGCCGGACGAACCCGGAGGCACGCGCGCGTGCCGAGGGTCTGACCGGTCAGCTCCAGGCCGCCGTGGACAAGCTGAGGGCGCAGATCGAGCAGGCGCGCGCCCAGGGCAACACCGCCAAGGCCGACAAGCTGGAGAAGGAGCTGGAGGGCCGCCAGGCGCTCCTGGACCAGGCTCTGAAGGGCCTGCAGGAGTTCGGCGGCTGATCTCCCCGTCACGCACCGCGAAGGGCCCCGTACGAGCGTACGGGGCCCTTTCCTTGTGCGGGGTGCGCGCGGAGCCCCGCTACGAGCGGCTGCGGCCCGACGTCACGCGGTAGACGTCGTACACGCCCTCCACGCCCCGGACGGCCTTGAGGACGTGGCCGAGGTGCTTCGGGTCGCCCATCTCGAAGGTGAAGCGGGAGGTGGCCACGCGGTCGCGGGACGTCTGGACGGCCGCCGACAGGATGTTGACGTGCTGGTCGGACAGGACCCGGGTCACGTCGGAGAGCAGCCGGGAGCGGTCCAGCGCCTCGACCTGGATGGCGACCAGGAACACCGAGGACTGGGTGGGCGCCCACTCGACGTCCAGGATGCGCTCCGGCTCACGGGACAGGGAGTCGACGTTGACGCAGTCGCTGCGGTGAACCGATACGCCGCTGCCGCGCGTGACGAAACCGATGATCGGGTCGCCGGGCACCGGCGTGCAGCAGCGGGCCAGCTTGACCCACACGTCCTCGACGCCCTTGACGACGACGCCCGGATCGGCGCTGGAGCGGCGCTTGCGGCCCCGGGTGCGGGACGGCGGGACCGTCTCGTCGATCTCCTCGGTGGCCGCCTCCTCGCCGCCGAGGGCCTGGACGAGCTTCTGCACGATGTTCTGCGCGGAGACGTGGCCCTCGCCGATCGCCGCGTACAGCGCGGAGATGTCCGAGTAGCGCATCTCGTGCGCGAGCGTGACGAGCGAGTCGCCGGTGAGGATCCGCTGGATCGGCAGGTTCTGCTTGCGCATGGCCCGCACGATGGCGTCCTTGCCCTGCTCGATCGCCTCGTCCCGGCGCTCCTTGGAGAACCAGGCACGGATCTTGTTGCGCGCCCGGGGCGACTTGACGAAGCCGAGCCAGTCCCGGGACGGGCCGGCGCCGGGCGCCTTGGAGGTGAAGACCTCCACCAGGTCGCCGTTGTCCAGGGTCGACTCGAGGGGGACGAGCCGCCCGTTGACGCGCGCCCCTATGGTGCGGTGGCCGACCTCGGTGTGGACGGCGTACGCGAAGTCCACCGGGGTGGCACCCGCCGGCAGCGCGATGACGTCGCCCTTGGGGGTGAAGACGAAGACCTCGTTGCGGGACAGGTCGAAGCGCAGGGACTCCAGGAACTCGCTGGGGTCCTCGGTCTCCTTCTGCCAGTCCAGCAACTGCCGCAGCCACGCCATGTCGTTGATGGCGGCCGCGTCCTTGCCGGCCTTGCCGGAAGGCTTCGGCGCGTCGGTGCGGATCTTGGAGGCGCCCGCGACGGCCTCCTGCTTGTACTTCCAGTGCGCGGCGATGCCGTACTCGGCGCGGCGGTGCATGTCGAAGGTGCGGATCTGCAGCTCGACCGGCTTGCCGTTGGGCCCGATGACCGTCGTGTGCAACGACTGGTACATGTTGAACTTGGGCATGGCGATGTAGTCCTTGAACCGGCCGGGGACCGGGTTCCATCGCGCGTGCACCGTGCCGAGGGCGGCGTAGCAGTCGCGGACCGTGTCGACGAGGACGCGGATGCCCACCAGGTCGTAGATCTCCGCGAAGTCGCGGCCTCGTACGATCATCTTCTGGTAGACGCTGTAGTAGTGCTTCGGGCGGCCCGTGACGGTCGCCTTGATGCGGGCGGCGCGCAGGTCGGCCTGCACCTCGTCGGTCACTATGGCCAGGTACTCGTCACGCTTCGGCGCCCGCTCGGCCACCAGCCGTACGATCTCGTCGTACATCTTGGGGTAGAGGATCGCGAACGCGAGGTCCTCCAGCTCCCACTTGATGGTGTTCATGCCGAGGCGGTGGGCGAGCGGCGCGTAGATCTCCAGCGTCTCGCGCGCCTTCTTCTCCTGCTTCTCGCGCTTGAGGTAGCGCATGGTGCGCATGTTGTGCAGGCGGTCGGCGAGCTTGATGACCAGGACGCGGGGGTCCTTGGCCATGGCGACGACCATCTTGCGCACGGTCTCGGCCTGCGCGGCCTCGCCGAACTTGACCTTGTCCAGCTTGGTGACGCCGTCGACGAGCAGGGCCACCACGTCGCCGAAGTCGCGGCGCAGGTCCTCCAGGCCGTACTCGGTGTCCTCGACGGTGTCGTGCAGCAGCCCGGCCATCAGGGTGGCCGGGTCCATGCCCAGCTCGGCGAGGATGGTCGTGACGGCGAGCGGGTGCGTGATGTACGGGTCGCCGCTCTTGCGCTTCTGGCCGCGGTGCCAGCGCTCGGCGACCTGGTAGGCGCGCTCGATCTGGCGCAGCGTGGAGTTCTCGATCTTGGGGTCGTTGCTGCGCACTATCCGCAGCAGCGGCTCCAGGACCGGGTTGTACGGGTTCGCGCGCTGGACACCGAGGCGGGCGAGGCGGGCCCGGACGCGGTTGGAGGATCCGGTGCGGGTGGGCGGCGTGGCCGGCTGGCGGACCACGGGCGGCTGCGCCGGGCGCTCGGGAGAGGGTGGTCCCCCGGCGCGGGCGGAGCCGAGCGTGGGAGACGGCTTGGGGCGCGACGACTCGGCGCTCTTCTCGACCGGCGCCGCCTGGGCGTGCTCGACCGTCCCGCGGGTGTCGTTCTTCACGTGGGAAGCGTTCGGCGCGGGCTTCGCCGCGGGCGCCGAGGCGGGCTCGGGCTTGGCGGCGGTCAGTGGCTGGGCCTCGTCTGGCAAGAGGGCTCCTCGTGCGCGATCCGGGTCCCCCGGTCAGGCTCCGGAAACCCCATGGTAGCGATCCTGCGCCCACTCATCGCCTGGAGGCGGCTGTGAGGACCGTCTATCCGTGCAACGCGGGGGGCCGCCGGGGGATTCCGGCAGGTGACCTCGGGGGGTTCTCCGGGTGTGCGGCGCGTGTCCGTACGGCGACGGCGCCGCGGTGAGCGGATGTCCGTACGGCGACGGCCGCCCCGGTGCTGTCCGGGGCGGCCGTCGCGCTGTGCGGATCTGCCGGTGCTGGTCGGGCGGGCCCGAGCCGGCCGGAACCGCTCGGTCAGACCTGGAGGAGGGCCGTCAGCGGGGCTCCGCCGAGGGCCGGTTCCAGGCGGGACCGGCCGTCCAGGAAGCCCAGCTCCATCAGGACCGCGAGGCCGGAGACCTCGGCGCCCGCGCGGTGGATGAGCTGGATCGCGGCCTCCGCGGTGCCGCCGGTGGCCAGCACGTCGTCCACGATCAGGACCCGGTCGCCGGTGACCAGGTCCTCCGCGTGGACCTCGATCTCCGCCGAGCCGTACTCCAGGTCGTACGCCTGGCGCAGGGTGGCCCCGGGCAGCTTGCCCGCCTTGCGTACGGGGATGAAGCCGAGGCCGGCGCGGACGGCGACCGGGGCGCCCAGGATGAAGCCCCGGGCCTCCAGGCCGACGACCTTGGTCGCGCCGGTGCCGGCGGCGATCGCGGCCAGCTCGTCGGTGAGCGCGGTGAAGGCCGCAGGGTCGGCCAGGAGCGGGGTGATGTCCTTGAACATCACCCCGGGCTCCGGGTAGTCGGCGACGTCGCGGATGCGGCTGAGCAGCAGCTCCTGGATGCCGGTCATCGGCGCTTCCCCGAGGTACGGCCGCGGCCCCGGCCACGGGGGGCGGACTGGTTGCGCGGGCCCACCACGGCGGGAGCGGCGTCGGTGTCGTCACCGGTCTCGGCAGCCCGGGCCTGGGCGGCGGGGCCCTCCTCCGCGCCGGCCTGGGCGCGCTTGGCCAGGACCCGCTTGGTGAGCGCCCTCATCGCGGGCTCGCGCTCCTTGAGGTCCGCGACGAGCGGCGTGGCGATGAAGATCGACGAGTAGGCACCGGCCGCGAGGCCGACGAACAGCGACAGGGAGATGTCGTTGAGCGTGCCCGCGCCGAGGAACCCGCCGCCGATGAAGAGCAGACCGGCGACCGGCAGCAGGGCGACGACCGTGGTGTTGATGGAACGGACCAGGGTGCCGTTGATCGACCGGTTGGCGATCTCGCTGTAGGTGAACCGGGTCTGCTTGGTGATGTCCTTCGTCTGCTCCTTGAGGCTGTCGAAGACGACGACCGTGTCGTAGAGCGAGTAACCGAGGATGGTCAGCAGACCGATGACCGTGCCGGGCGTGACCTCGAAGCCGACGAGGGCGTAGATGCCGGTCGTGATGGTGATGTCGTGGATCAGGGCGACCAGCGCCGCGACGGCCATGCGCCACTCGAAGGCGATCGCCAGGTAGATCACGACGAGGACCATGAAGATCGCCAGGCCCTCCCAGGCCTTGTTGGCGATCTGCTCGCCCCAGCTCGGGCCGACCAGGTCGGCGGCGAGCTTCTCGGGGTCGAGGTTCAGGTCCTTGGCCAGCTCCTGCTTGATCCGGTCGGACTGGTCGGTGTCGATGCCGGCGATCTGGATGCGCAGGCTGCCGTTGCCCAGCTTCTGCACGATCGCCTCGTGACCGGAGGCCTCCTTGGCGTACTCCTCCGCCTGCCCCACCGACGTGCTCATGCTCGTGGGCGTCGTGAAGACCGCGCCGCCCTGGAACTCGATGCCCATGTTCAGGCCGCGCACCGCCAGGCCGACGATGGCCGTGATGGTGATCAGGATCGAGACGCCGTACCAGATCTTGCGCTTGCCGACGAAGTCGTAAGAGATCTCGCCGCGGTGCAGTCGAGCGCCGAGGTTGCCGAGTTTCGACATCGCTCACGCCTCCTTCGGGTCGACAGGGCCGGCGACGGGACCGGCGGGACGGCGGGTGCGGCGCAGCGGCGGCTTGGCACCCAGGCTCTTCGGGTCGAGTCCGGACCACTTGTGGCCGTTCGCGAAGAACTTGCGGCGGGCCAGGAGCGTCATCAGCGGCTTGGTGAAGAGGAAGACGACGACCACGTCGAGCAGCGTGGTCAGGCCCAGGGTGAAGGCGAAGCCCTGCACCTTGCCGACCGTGACGATGAACAGCACCGCGGCGGCGAGGAACGACACGAAGTCGGAGACCAGGATGGTGCGCCGGGCGCGCGGCCAGGCCCGCTCGACGGCGGGGCGCAGCGTGCGGCCCTCGCGGATCTCGTCCCGGATGCGTTCGAAGTACACGATGAACGAGTCCGCGGTGATGCCGATGGCGACGATCGCGCCGCAGACGGCGGGCAGGTTCAGCGCGAAGCCGATGGCCGGGCCGAGCAGCGACATGATCACGTAGGTGAGGATCGCGGAGACGACCAGGGACGCCATGGCCACGACGGACAGGCCGCGGTAGTAGACCACCAGGTAGATCACGACCAGCGCGAGACCGATCGCGCCGGCGAGCAGACCGGCGTGCAGCTGCTCACCGCCGAGCGCGGCGGTGACGGTGGTGACGGACTGCTCCTGGAAGGACAGCGGCAGGGCGCCGTACGACAGCATGTTGGCGAGGCTCTGCGCCTCCTCCTGCTTGAAGCTGCCGGAGATCTCCGCCTGGCCGCCGGTGATGGCCGAGCTGACGTACGGGCTGGAGACGACCTCGCCGTCGAGGACGATGCCGAACTCGTTCTGCGGGGGCTGGTTCTTGGCGAGCTCGCCGGTGATGTCGGCGAACTTCTTGGCACCGCTGCCCGTGAAGGTCATCTGGACCTGCCAGCCGGCGGCGCCCTGGGTGTCGAAGACCGCCTGGGCCTTCTTCACCTCGGTGCCGTCCACGGCGGCGGGGCCGAGCAGGTACTTGTACCAGGCCTTGTCGATCTGACCGCAGGCCACGGTGCTCTCACCCGGCTTGGCGTTCTTGCCGGCGTTGGCGCGGTCGGTGGCCTTGCCGCAGTCCAGGGCCGCGTACTGGGCCTGGAGCTTGGAGTCCGCGTTCGTGCCGCCGCTGGGGGTGGCCGAGGGGGTGGCCGACGGCTTGCCGCTGCCGGAGGCGGAAGCGCTCGGCGAGGGGGTGGAGTCGGCCTTCAGCGCGTCGGTGACGGCGCGGCCCTGGGAGGTCGCCGTGGCCGAGGGGGACCCGGAGCCGGAGGAGGAGGCCTTCTGCGGCGAGGACGCACTGGACGACGGGCTCGTGCTCGGCTTCGGCGAGGAGCCGCCGCTGGAGGACGCGCTCGGCGAGGGGCTCTGCGCGGCGGCACCGCTGGGCTCGCTGGCCAGGACCGGCCGGAAGTACAGCTTTGCGGTGGTGCCGACCTGCTCCTGCGCCTCCTTGGAGTTGGTGCCCTTGGGGATGTTGACGATGATGTTGTCGTTCCCCTGGGTCTGCACCTCCGCCTCGGAGACACCCAGGCCGTTGACACGGCGGTTCATGATGTCGACCGCGGTGTCCATGTTGGCCTTGTTGATCGCGGACCCCTGGTCGGCCTTCGCCTTGAGCGTGATGCTCGTACCACCGGCGAGGTCGATACCGAGACGCGGAGTGGTGTGCCCGGAGAGGAACATCCCTCCGGTGAGCGCCACGATGGCGATCAGGATGAGGGCCAGCGAGCGCCCTGGCTTGCTCTGGGCGCTCGCGCTTCGGCCCCTCTTAGGTGCTGCCACCTTCTCGTACTCCCTCTCGGGCCGCCCCGCGCCCCGTCGGCGCGGTCGGCCATGACATGGTGTCGGGCTCCCGTGCGGGAAACAGACGCGCCCGGGATGCGCGGGGCGTCATCATGCCGCCGTCGCGCCTCCCGGGGCGTGACTACTTCGCGTCGGAGTCGCCGTCGGACTTCTTCGGCTCGTCCTCCGCCTTGGCCTCGGCGGCACCGGCCGCGTCGGCGTCCTCGGCGGCGTCCTTCTTCCCGAGGTCGATCTTGTCGTCGGAGGCGGCGGCAGCGGCGGCGGATCCGTCGGTCTCGTCGGTCTCGGTGAGGGAGGAGGCGTCGTCCGGGACCAGGCCGGCGTCGGACTTGAGGTCGTGCTCGACGCCGTGGACGATGCGGTTGTACTCGTCGTCGGTGAGGACGGCGCCGATGGCGTTCTTGGCGAAGAGGAGCTCGACGCCCGGTCCGGCGTCGAGGAGGACCGTGTCCTCGTTGACCTCCTTGACCGTCGCGTACATACCCCCGATCGTGCGGACACCGGAGCCGGGCTGCATCTCGTTCCGCATCTGGGCGGCCTGCTGCTGCTTCTTCTTGGCCGAACGCGTCATCAGGAACATCGCCGCGATGAGCACGATGAACGGGAGAAGGGTATAGGCATTCACGGGACGGAATTTCCTTCGCGCGACCGCGCGGGTGAGCGGCCAGTTGGATGGGGGTGTGGTCGGCGCCGCCCGCAAGGGCGGCATCGGCGGAGTCTAAGCGAGTCCGCTCGCATGGAACAACGCTCAGCATGGCACCTGGGTTCCTGCCCGTGCCATTGCCCTCGCCGGGCGGTGACCATCACGCCCCGAACAGGTCCTGTTGTCCGTTTCCCGCACCGGACGAGCGCGGTGGCGTGAGGCCGAGATGCGACCATGCCGCGGGCGTGGCGACCCGGCCGCGCGGGGTGCGGGCGAGCAGGCCCTCCCGTACCAGGAACGGTTCGGCGACCTCCTCGACGGTCTCCCGCTCCTCCCCCACCGCGACGGCGAGCGTGGACAGGCCGACCGGTCCGCCGCCGAACAGCTTCAGCAGGGCCTGAAGGACCGCGCGGTCGAGCCGGTCGAGGCCGCGCGCGTCGACCTCGTACACGGCGAGGGCGGCGGCCGCGATGTCGCGGGTGATCACCCCGTCGGCCTTGACCTGCGCGTAGTCACGGACCCGGCGCAGCAGGCGGTTGGCGATGCGGGGCGTGCCCCGGGAGCGGCCGGCGATCTCGGCGGCGCCGTCCGGCTCGATCTCGACGTCCAGCAGGTGCGCCGAGCGGTGGACGACGCGCTCCAGCTCGTGCGGCTCGTAGAACTCCATGTGCGCGGTGAAGCCGAAGCGGTCGCGCAGCGGCGGCGGCAGCAGGCCCGCGCGCGTGGTGGCGCCGACCAGGGTGAACGGCGGCAGCTCCAGGGGGATCGCGGTGGCGCCGGGGCCCTTGCCGACGATGACGTCGACGCGGAAGTCCTCCATCGCCATGTACAGCATCTCCTCGGCGGGCCGGGACATGCGGTGGATCTCGTCCAGGAAGAGGACCTCGCCCTCCTGGAGGGACGACAGGATCGCGGCGAGGTCGCCGGCGTGCTGGATGGCGGGGCCGGAGGTGATGCGGATGGGGGCGCCCATCTCCGCGGCGATGATCATCGACAGGGTGGTCTTGCCCAGGCCCGGCGCACCGGAGAGCAGCACATGGTCGGCGGTGGCGCCCCGCGCGCGGGCGGCCCGCAGGACGAGGTCGAGCTGTTCGCGGACCTTCTCCTGGCCGATGAACTCGCCGAGGTCCTTGGGGCGCAGGGCGGCCTCGACGGCCTGGTCCTCCCGGTCGGCGACAGAACCCACCAGCCGCTCCGCCGCCGGCCCGGCGAGCCGGTCCTCGGCGGCGCTGTCGGTCGTGTCGTCCCAGTTCACGAAGTTCTCCTAGCGGTGGCGCAGGTCAGCGGGCGCGGTTCAGGGTCTGCAGGGCTGCCTTGAGCAGCTGCCCGACCTGGGGGGTGCCGCCCGCGGCCTCGGCCTGCGGGGCGACGGCGGCGACCGCCTCGTCGGCGTCGCGGGTGGCGTAGCCCAGGCCGATCAGGGCCGCGTGCAGCTGGTCGCGCCAGCCCTGGCTGACCGGCACGCCGACGGCGGGGGCGCCCACGGGTGCGCCGAGCCGGTCCTTCAGCTCCAGCAGCAGCTTCTGGGCGCCCTTCTTGCCGATGCCGGGGACGGCGGTGAGGGCCTTCTCGTCACCGGTGGCGACCGCGCGGCGCAGCGCGTCCGGGGCGTGCACGGCGAGCATCGCCTGGGCCAGGCGCGGGCCCACACCGCTCGCGGTCTGGAGCAGTTCGAAGACCTGGCGCTCGTCGTCGTCGGCGAAGCCGTACAGGGTGAGCGAGTCCTCGCGGACGACGAGGGAGGTGTGCAGCCTGGCCGGCTGACCGATCCGGAGCGTCGACAGCGTGTTCGGGGTGCACTGGACGGCCATGCCGACACCGCCGACCTCGACGACCGCGGCGTCGGGGGCGAGCGCGGCGACCGTGCCGCTGACGAAGGCGATCATGCCGTACGGCCTTTCGTTGCGTGGACTGCGTGCCGGGCGACGGCCTGCTGGAGCCGGTTCTGGGCGGGGGCCCGCCAGATGTGGCAGATGGCCAGCGCTAGGGCGTCGGCGGCGTCGGCCGGCCTGGGCGGCGCGGCGAGCCGGAGCAGCCGGGTCACCATGGCTCCGACCTGTGCCTTGTCGGCGCGCCCGGTACCGGTGACGGCGGCCTTGACCTCGCTGGGGGTGTGCAGGGCGACGGGGATGCCGCGGCGGGCGGCGCACAGCATGGCGACGGCGCTGGCCTGGGCGGTGCCCATGACCGTGCGCACGTTGTGCTGGCTGAAGACGCGCTCCACGGCGACGAACTCGGGGCGGTGCTCGTCCATCCACTGCTCGATGCCCTGCTCGACGGCGAGCAGCCGGTGGCTGAGGTCGGCGTCCACGGGGGTCCGGACGACCCCGACGCCGAGCATGGTGAGCGGGCGGCCCGCGACCCCCTCGACGACACCGACCCCGCACCGGGTCAGGCCGGGGTCCACCCCCAGTACGCGCACGCGCCCTCCCTCCGATCACCCGGTCGCCTGTTCGTGCAGGCTATCGGGTGCCACTGACAACGCCGTACAACGCGACGGGCCGACGGGTGTGTCCCGTCGGCCCGGTCAGCCAGTGGGGGCGTTACGCGTCGACCTTCTCCATGATCTCGTCGCTCACGTCGAAGTTGGCGAAGACGTTCTGCACGTCGTCGCTGTCCTCCAGGGCGTCGATCAGCTTGAAGATCTTCTTCGCGCCCTCCTCGTCCAGTTCGACCTGCATGGTCGGGACGAAGTTGGCCTCGGCGGAGTCGTAGTCGATGCCCGCCTCCTGGAGGGCGGTGCGGACCGCGACCAGGTCGGTGGCCTCGCTGATGACCTCGAAGGTCTCGCCGAGGTCGTTGACCTCCTCGGCGCCCGCGTCCAGGACGGCCATGAGGACCTCGTCCTCGGTCAGCTCGCCCTTGGGGACGATGACGACGCCCTTGCGGTTGAACAGGTACGACACCGAGCCCGGGTCGGCCATGGAACCGCCGTTGCGGGTCATGGCGACGCGGACCTCGGAGGCGGCGCGGTTGCGGTTGTCGGTGAGGCACTCGATGAGCACCGCGACGCCGTTCGGGCCGTAGCCCTCGTACATGATCGTCTCGTAGTCGGCGCCGCCGGCCTCCAGGCCCGCGCCGCGCTTGACCGCGGAGTCGATGTTCTTGTTCGGGACCGACGACTTCTTCGCCTTCTGGATGGCGTCGTACAGCGTCGGGTTGCCCTCGGGGTCCGCGCCGCCCATCCGCGCCGCGACCTCGATGTTCTTGATGAGCTTCGCGAAGAGCTTGCCGCGCTTGGCGTCGATCACGGCCTTCTTGTGCTTCGTCGTGGCCCATTTAGAGTGGCCGGACATCTGCCTGTCTCCTTCGCGTAACCCATCCAGATACGAACGCCAGAGATCCTACAAGGACTCTCGTCCTACTCCGGTGTCCGGTGCGCGCGCACCATGTCGACGAACAGGGAGTGCACGCGGTGGTCGCCCGTCAGTTCCGGGTGGAACGACGTGGCGAGCGCGTTGCCCTGGCGTACGGCGACGATGTGGCCGTCGTGCTCGGCGAGCACCTCGGCCCCGGCGCCCACGGACTCCACCCACGGGGCGCGGATGAAGACGCCCTCCACAGGATGGCCCGGGATGCCCTTGACGTCGACCGCGGCCTCGAACGACTCGTTCTGCCGTCCGAAGGCGTTGCGGCGCACGATCATGTCGATGCCGCCGACGGTCTCCTGGCCCGAGCGCGGGTCGAGGATCTTGTCGGCGAGCATGATCATGCCCGCGCAGGTGCCGTAGACCGGCATGCCGTCGCGCACGCGCGCGCGGAGGGGTTCCATCACGCCGAACAGGATGGCCAGCTTGGAGATGGTGGTGGACTCGCCGCCGGGCAGGACGAGGCCGTCGACCTCGGCGAGTTCCTCGGGGCGCCGCACCGGCCTGGCCACGGCGTCGGCCGCGGCCAGGGCGATGAGGTGCTCCCGTACGTCGCCCTGGAGGGCCAGGACGCCTATGACGGGGGTGTTCATGGGTTCCAGTGCCTTACCAGCCGCGGTTCGCGTAGCGCTCGGTCTCGGGGAGGGTGTCGCAGTTGATGCCGACCATGGCCTCGCCGAGGTTCCGGGAGGCGTCCGCGATGATCTTCGGGTCGTCGTAGAAGGTGGTGGCCTTGACGATGGCGGCGGCGCGCTTGGCCGGGTCGCCCGACTTGAAGATGCCGGAGCCGACGAAGACGCCCTCGGCGCCGAGCTGACGCATCAGGGCGGCGTCGGCCGGGGTGGCCACGCCACCGGCGGAGAACAGCACCACGGGGAGCTTGCCCAGCTCGGCGACCTCCTTGACCAGCTCGTACGGGGCGCGCAGCTCCTTGGCGGCGGCGTACAGCTCGTGGTTGTCGAAGCCGCGCAGGCGGGCGATCTCGTTCTTGATCTGGCGCAGGTGGCGGACGGCCTCGACGACGTTGCCGGTGCCGGCCTCGCCCTTGGAGCGGATCATCGCGGCACCCTCGGCGATGCGGCGCAGGGCCTCGCCCAGGTTGGTGGCGCCGCAGACGAAGGGGGTGGTGAAGGCCCACTTGTCGGAGTGGTTGACCTCGTCGGCCGGGGTGAGCACCTCGGACTCGTCGATGTAGTCGACACCGAGGGACTGGAGAACCTGGGCCTCGACGAAGTGGCCGATGCGGGACTTGGCCATGACCGGGATCGAGACGGCGTCGATGATGCCCTCGATCATGTCCGGGTCGGACATGCGGGCCACGCCGCCGTCCTTGCGGATGTCGGCCGGGACCCGCTCCAGGGCCATGACGGCGACGGCGCCCGCGTCCTCGGCGATCTTCGCCTGCTCCGGCGTGACGACGTCCATGATCACGCCGCCCTTGAGCTGCTCGGCCATGCCGCGCTTCACGCGGGCGGTGCCGGTCTCGGGAGCCTGGTTCTCGTTGGTGGACACGGATGACCTCACTGAAAGGGAAGAGGGTTTTCTGCACCGACGAGGAAACGCGAGTGGACCAGGCCACAGCAAGGGCCAATGACAAGCCGGTGGATCCTTTTGGCTCGCCCGGCGTTCAGCCGGCCCGCTCGACCAGGGCCGCGGGCGGCTCGTCGTCCATCTCGAAGGCCAGTGGGAACGGGGCGTGGCCGGCCAGCCGGAACCAGCGGACCTTGCGGTGCTCGCGGAGTCTGCGGGCGGCCCCCACGGCGTCGTTGTGGAAACGGCGGGCCATCGGCACCCGGCGCACGGCCTCGGCGAGCTCACGGGCGGCCTCCTCGCCGCCGGGTGCCTCCCGTACGGCCTCCACCTGCGCCGGGTCCTCGAAGACCGCCCGCAGCGCCTGGGTCAGCTCGCTCTCGGCGACCTCCCGCTGCTCCTCCTCCGCCTGCCGGGCCGCGTGCGCGGCCTCGTAGAGCACGATCGAGGCGGCCGGGTCCAGCACGCCCGAGGTCGCCAGTTCCTGCGCCACGGAGGCCCGCCGCAGCAGCTGGGCGTCGAGCGCGGCCCGGGCGGCGTCCATCCGCACGTGCAGCCGGTCCAGCCGCCCGGCCGTCCAGCTGAGGTACACACCGACGGCGAGCAGCGCGACGAGGATCCAGATGAGGGTTGCGGTCACGCCGGAAGGCTATCGGCTGCGCGGACGCCCCCCACGAGCCGTCCCACGGCTCCGGCCGGGCACGCTCCACGGTGCCTGCGCGAACGGCGCCCGCCGCTGCCCTGCACCGAAGAACGTCCGTTCGGTCCGAGGCCCCCCGCCGCCGGAGAACCCCCGTCTCAGTCCCGCGCCAAGCCGAACCGTGCCCTCAGCCCCGTCGTGCGTTCGTCCGCACGTACCGCCGCCGCGCCCGCCGTCACCGTCTCGTAGACGGACAGGATGTCCGCGCCGACCGTCGACCAGTCGAACCGCCGTACATGGGCGCTGCCGCGCGCGCGCAGTTCGCCGCGGCGGGCCGGGTCGTCCAGCAGGCGTACGGCCGCCTCGGCCAGCGCGTCGGCGTCCTCGTTGGCGAAGACCTCCCCCGCCTGCCCCTGGTCGAGGACCTGCACGAACGCGTCCAGGTCGGAGGCGAGCACGGGGGCGCCCGCGGACATCGCCTCGACCAGGATGATGCCGAAGCTCTCCCCGCCGGTGTTGGGGGCGACGTACAGGTCGACGCTGCGCAGCAGCCGGGCCTTGTCCTCGTCGCTGATCATGCCGAGGAACTCCACGCGCGAGCGCAGCTCCTTCGGCAGGTCCTCGACGGCCGCTTCCTCGTCGCCGCGGCCGGCGACCAGCAGCCGGGTCCGCGGCCGGGCGCCGAGGATCTTCGGCAGGGCCTTCATGAGGACCGGCAGGCCCTTGCGGGGCTCGTCGATGCGGCCGATGAAGCCGATGGTGTCGCCCTGCCACTCCGGCTTCGGCTCGGCCTTGGCGAAGAAGTCCACGTCGACGCCGTTGGGGATGACCACCGCGTCCCCGCCGAGATGCTCCACCAGCGTGCGGCGGGCGTACTCGCTGACCGCGATGCGGGCGCTGATCTTCTCCAGCGCGGCCTGGAGGATGGCGTACGCGGCGATCATCGCGCGCGAGCGCGGGTTGGAGGTGTGGAAGGTGGCCACGATCGGGCCGGACGCCGCCCAGCAGGTCAGCAGGCCCAGCGAGGGTGAGGTCGGCTCGTGGATGTGCACGACGTCGAAGGCGCCCTCGTGCAGCCAGCGCCGCACCCGCGCGGCCGACAGGAACCCGAAGTTCAGCCGGGCCACCGAGCCGTTGTACGGCACCGGGACCGCGCGGCCGGCCGAGACGACGTACGGCGGCAGCGGGGTGTCGTCGTCGGCCGGGGCGAGGACGGACACCTCGTGGCCGAGCCGGAGGAAGTACTCGGCGAGGTCGCGGATGTGGAACTGGACGCCACCGGGCACGTCCCAGGAGTACGGGCAGACGATCCCGATTCTCACGCGGGTCCCTTCGCGGGGTCGAGGTCGGCGAGCCACAGCCGCTGGAGCATGTGCCAGTCCTCCGGATGGTCGGCGATCCCGGTGGCGAAGGCGTCGGCCAGCGCCTGTGTCATGACGGACGTCCTCTCGGCGCGGGTGCCTGACGCGGGCACCTCGATCGCCGGGTGCACGCGGCCCTTCATGACGGGCGAGTCGTCGTACCAGAGGGTGACGGGCAGCAGCAGCGCGCCGGTCTGCTGGGCCAGCAGGGCCGGTCCGGCCGGCATCCGGGCCGTCTCGCCGAAGAAGTCGACCTCGACGCCGGAGGCGGACAGGTCGCGGTCGGCGACCAGGCAGACCAGGCCGCCGTCGCGCAGCCTGCGGGCCAGGGTGCCGAAGGCGGAGCCACCGCTGTGCGGCAGGACCTCCATGCCGAGGCCCTGGCGGTAGGCGACGAACCGGTCGTAGAGCGTCTCGGGCCTCAGACGCTCGGCGACCGTCGTGAACGGCGTCTTCAGCTCCGTGGTGACCCAGGCGCCGGCCAGGTCCCAGTTGGCCAGGTGGGGCAGCGCGAGGATCACGCCCCGGCCGGAGGCGAGCCCGTCGGTCAGGAGATGTATGTGCTTCGGCTCGAAGCCCGTCCGCACCCGCTCGGCGCTCCAGGCCGGCAGCCGGAAGGACTCCATCCAGTAGCGCAGGTACGAGCGCATCCCCGCGCGGGACAGCTCGGCGAGCCGCTCGGGGGTGGCGCCCGGCACCACGCGCGCGTAGTTGGCCTCCAGGCGCAGGACACCCTTGCCGCGCTGCTTCCAGGCGAGGTCGGCGATGGTCCGGCCGAGGCGCACCGCGACGGGCTCGGGGAGCTTCTTGACGGTGCTCCAGCCGAGTCCGTAGAGGGCGTCGGTGAGCCGGTCGGCGGTGCTCACTGCGTCGCCTCGCTCGTGCTCTGCCGGGCCGCCTCCTCCGCCTCGGCGGACTCGCGGCGGACGGTGACGACCCGCTGGACCAGCGTGACGAGGCTGCCGACGGCGACGATCCACAGCGCGATGGGCAGCAGCCACTGGATGCCCGGCACACCGAACTTGTGCAGGCCCGCGAAACCGGCCGCGACCAGCGAGATCACCAGCCGCTCGGCGCGCTCGACGAGCCCGTTGACGGCGACCGGCAGCCCGATCGACTCGCCGCGCGCCTTGGTGTACGACACCACCTGGCCGCTGGCCAGGCAGAAGATCGACACCGCGCACAGCACGTTGTCGTTCCCGTTGCCCGCGTACCAGAGCGCGAAGCCGCCGAAGATCGCGCCGTCGGCGACCCGGTCCAGGGTGGAGTCCAGGAAGGCGCCCCAGCGGCTGGAGCGGCCCAGCTGACGGGCCATGTTGCCGTCGACCAGGTCGGAGAAGACGAACAGGGTGATCACGACCGTGCCCCAGAAGAACTCGCCCCTGGGGTAGAAGACCAGTGCGCCCGCGACCACTCCGGCCGTGCCGAGGAGCGTGACCGTGTCGGGGCTCACGCCCCGGCGGATGAGAAACGCGGCGAACGGTGTGAGGACACGCGTGAAGAATGCACGCGCGTACTTGTTCAGCATGGCCTTCCCGACGGTCGGTGTCGCCACGGCCCCTGGTGGCCGTCGGCTGGCCCATCGTAGCCACGCGTGCGCGTGCGTGACGGGCGGGCACCCACAGCCGCGCCGTCGACCGGGGCGGGCCGTCGCGCGCGGGGCGTGCGTCACGCGACCGGTGCCGGGTGCGCACCCTGCGCACCCTTCGCGCCCTTCGCGGTCCTTCGCGGTCCTTCGTATGGACGCGACGTGACGGGAGTGGAAAGCTCGAATAACCGCGGGCGTCGCCGGAGCCGCCGCACACGCGGATCCCGCGTGTCCGCGCCCACAGTGACCTCACCGTGCACGGGAGGCAGGATCATGGGCGACAAGGCACAGACACACCACCCCGGAGCCGCCGGCAGGGCTCTGGCGGCCGACCGACCCGCGTCCGTCCGGAACGTGGTGCTGGTCGGCCACTCCGGCTCGGGAAAGACGAGCCTCGTGGAGGCCCTCGCGCTGACCGCGGGGGCGGTGAACCGGGCGGGGCGCGTCGAGGACGGCGGCACCGTCTCCGACTACGACGACATCGAGCACCGGCAGCAGCGCTCGGTACAGCTCTCCCTGGTGCCGGTCGAATGGGACGGCATCAAGATCAACCTCCTGGACACCCCGGGCTACGCCGACTTCGTCGGTGAGCTGAGGGCCGGTCTGCGGGCCGCGGACGCGGCCCTCTTCGTCGTCTCGGCCTCCGACGGCGTGGACGGCTCGACCAGGATGGTGTGGGAGGAGTGCGCGGCGGTCGGCATGCCCCGCGCGATCGTGATCACGCACCTGGAGGCCGCCCGCGCGGACTTCGAGGAGATGACCCGGATCTGCGCCGAGGCCTTCGGCGGTGACGACCCCGACGCCGTCCTGCCCCTGTACCTGCCGCTGCGCGGCCCCGAGGGCCCTGACGGGCACGCGCCCGTGACCGGGCTCGTCGGACTGCTGTCGCAGAAGCTGTTCGACTACTCGACCGGGGAGCGCAAGGAGTCCGAGCCCGGCGAGGACCAGCTGCCGGACATCGAGGAGGCCCGCAACCGGCTCATCGAGGGGATCATCGCGGAGAGCGAGGACGAGACCCTCATGGACCGCTATCTGGGCGGCGAACAGGTCGAGGTCAAGACGCTGATCGAGGACCTGGAGCGGGCCGTGGCACGCGGTTCGTTCTTCCCCGTGCTGGCCGCCGCCCCCGCCGCCGAGGGCGCCAGGCAGGGCCTCGGCACCGTCGAGCTGCTGGAGCTGGTCACGCGCGGCTTCCCGACCCCGTTCGAGCATCCGCTGCCCGGGGTGGCCACCATCGACGGCGAGCCGCGCGAGCTCAAGCCGTGCGACACGGACGGCCCGCTGGTCGCCGAGGTCGTCAAGACCTCCTCCGACCCGTACGTCGGCCGGCTCTCGCTGGTCCGCGTCTTCTCCGGCACCCTGCGCCCGGACCAGACGGTGCACGTCTCCGGGCACGGCCTCGCCGACCGCGGCCACGAGGACCACGACGTGGACGAGAAGGTCGGCGCGCTGTCCATGCCCTTCGGCAAGCAGCAGCGCCCGGTCACCCACGCCGTCGCCGGCGACCTGGTCTGCGTGGCCAAGCTCGGCCGCGCCGAGACCGGCGACACCCTCTCCGCCAAGGACGACCCGCTCCTGATGGAGCCCTGGCAGATGCCCGACCCGCTGCTGCCGCTCGCCATCCACGCGCACAGCAAGGCCGACGAGGACAAGCTCTCCCAGGGCCTGGCCCGGCTGGTCGCCGAGGACCCGACCATGCGCCTGGAGCAGAACCAGGACACCCACCAGGTCGTCCTGTGGTGCCTGGGCGAGGCCCACGCCGACGTCGCCCTGGAACGGCTGCGCAGCCGCTACGGCGTGCAGGTCGACGTGGTCCCGCACAAGGTCTCCCTCCGGGAGACGTTCGCGACCCGGGCCACCGGGCGCGGCCGGCACGTCAAACAGTCCGGCGGCCACGGCCAGTACGCCATCTGCGAGATCGAGGTCGAACCGCTGCCGGGCGGCTCGGGCATCGAGTTCGTGGACAAGGTGGTCGGCGGCGCGGTGCCGCGCCAGTTCATCCCGTCCGTCGAGAAGGGCGTGCGCGCCCAGGCCGCCAAGGGCGTCGCCGCGGGCTACCCCCTGGTCGACGTGCGCGTCACGCTGGTGGACGGCAAGGCCCACTCGGTGGACTCCTCCGACGCCGCCTTCCAGACGGCGGGCGCGCTCGCGCTGCGCGAGGCCGCGGCGGACGCGAGGATCCATCTGCTGGAGCCGGTCGCCGAGGTGACCGTCCTGGTCGGCGACGAGTACGTGGGGGCCGTGATGAGCGACCTGTCCAGCCGTCGCGGCCGGCTGCTCGGCACCGAACAGGTGGGCACGGGACGGACGCTGATCCGCGCGGAGGTACCCGAGTTCGAGATCGGGCGGTACGCCGTCGACCTGCGCTCGCTCTCGCACGGCACCGCCCGCTTCGACCGGAGCTACGCCCGGCACGAGCCGATGCCTCCGCAGATCGCCGAACGCGTCCGCGAACAGGCCGGGGACGAGGCGTAGTACGCCGGCGCACCACGGCGCACGGGCGGGCGGCTTCGGCCGTCCGCCCCCGCGCTGTCGGTGCCGGCGGATACGCTGATCACCTGATGTCGCCGTGCCGCAACCGACCGGCAGCCGACCGGTGTCGGCACGGCGACCTGTTCAACAGGTGTGCGGAGCAGGGAAGTCGGGAAGGCCGCAGGAACGGCACCGGCGGCGATGGGGGCGGGAATGTCGTTTGGAACGGAGTGGGACGGGCCCCAGGTACCCGTCTCGGGCGACGAGGGGCAGGCGGCGACCTCCGCGCTGGCCTCCGCGGCGTACCGGGACAGCCCGATCGAGGAGATCAAGAAGGCCGACAACGAGTGGCACCAGTCGACCGTGAAGCCCGGCCGCATCAAGCTGTTCCGGCCCAATCTCGGTGAGGCGTTCTCCCGGGCCCTCGTCGACCGGATGCTCGCCCCCGGCCGCAAGCCGCTCATCCAGTCCTTCGGCTCCGAACCGCAGTTCGTCGTCGAGCACGCCCTGGCCGCCAACAACATCCGCCGGGAGCGCGACAACCGCCTGACCGCCATCACCGTCGTCTGCGGCCTGCTCTTCCTGCCCGGGATGATCGGCTGGCTGCTCGTCTTCCAGCTGCGCACCCTCGTCGCCAGGCGCGACGACAAGCGGGCCGGGGCCCTGGCCACCGCGCTCCTGCTGGGCGTCGGCGTGCTGGCCGCGCTGTTCCTGATCAAGATGCCGTTCTCCGGCTTCTGGGCGTGGTACGCCCGCGCGGCCGTCGTCGTCCCCGTGCTCGGCTGGCTCTGGGCCAAACAGATCTGCGAGCGCACCGCCAAGGACCTGCGGGCCCGCTGGGACGGCCTGCTGTCCGGCACCAGCGTCGGCGCCAAGGTCCCGGAGGCCGTGCCGCGCGGCCCCGGCCAGACCGCCGCGGAGGAGCTGCGCCAGTCACTGGCCCGGCTGAGCGCCGAGCAGCAGTCCAACTCGGTCTTCTACGCCGGCCCCAAGGGCATACTCGGCATGGGCACCCGCTGGGGCGCCTGGCAGCTCGCCGAGGACCTCGTGCCCGCCGACCCCGGCCGGGAGATCCACCCCTTCCGCAGCTGGGACGTCATACGCGCGATCCACGACCAGCTGGCCCTCCTGGAGCGCGGCCCGCTGAACACCGGCGGCTTCCCCAAGCCGTCGATACGGCACTGGATCGTCACCCCGATCGGCGAGAAGGCCACGGCGGTGTCCCGGCCCGAGGGCACCGACGTCGAGGCCTTCCAGGTCAAGCCGCACGCCATACAGGACATCTGCAACAAGCAGCAGTTCGGCAGCGGCGACCGGCACTACCTGGGCGTGCAGTGGACCCTGTGGGACGGGCAGCTGGTGATCACCATGCTGATCACCGTCACCGTGCTGCACGAGACCCTGCGCATCGAGGTCACCGGGCACGCGCTGGGGCCGGTGAACCCGCTGTTCACCAGCAAGCCGGAGGCGCCGACCAAGGAGGTCGCCAAGTCCTTCAAGCCCTGGGAGAACCGCACGGTCAAGCTGCCGCTGGTCACCACCGACGAGGTCGTACGGCTCGCCGTGCGCGCCCCGCTGACCTGGTACCCGCCGCTGCTGAACTGGCTCGGCGGCTCCCTCGGCCTGCCCGAGCCGTTCGGCCTGCGGCACGCCTGGGCCGACCAGCCGTGGCGCCACCGCTTCATGGCCGACGACGCGCTGCGCGCGGCCACGCCGGTGCTGCGCGTGGTCCACTCGGCCGCGATCAAGCTGCTGGAGGAGAACGGCGTGAACACGGAGAAGTTCGGCGCCCGCTCGGCCTTCCTCAGCGGCAACGTCCAGGACCCGATGCCGAAGAAGGCCGACGTCTACGACGCGTAGGCCCCCGGCGGTGCGGCCGGTGCGGGTGCGTGGGGGCTGCGGCCCCGGGCACCGCACCGGCCGTGAACGGCGAACGGTCTCCTCCTCGCCCGCCGGACGGGCTCCTTCCTCAGCCGCCGGACGGGCTCCTCACGCCGCCGTCGGCCATGCCTCCGCCAGCATCTTCCGGGTGTCCGCCAGCAGCTGCGGCAGCACCCGGGTGTGGCCCACGACCGGCATGAAGTTCGTGTCGCCGCCCCAACGCGGGACGATGTGCTGGTGCAGGTGCGCGGCGATGCCGGCACCCGCGACCCCGCCCTGGTTCATGCCGATGTTGAAGCCCTGCGCGCCGGACGCGGTCCGCAGAGCGGTCATCGCCTGCTTCGTCAGCTCCGCCAGCTCGGCCGTCTCCGGCGCGGTCAGATCCGTGTAGTCGGCCACGTGCCGGTACGGCACCGTCATCAGGTGGCCGCCGTTGTACGGGTACAGGTTGAGGACGGCGTACACATGCTCGCCGCGCCGGACGATCAGCCCGTCCTCGTCCGACTTGGCCGGGATCGAGCAGAAGGGGCAGCCGTCGCCGGCCCCGGGGCCGGTCGGCTTGTTCTCGCCCTGGATGTAGGCCATCCGGTGGGGCGTCCACAGGCGCTGGAACGCGTCCTGCGTCCCCACTCCGATCTGCTGCTCCGGCTCACTCGTCATGCTAGGCAGCATATGGCTTCACCCCTTCCCGGCGTGTCGCCGGGGCGGCCGGTGGACGGTCTCCGGCCAAGCTTGGCCGGTGGACGACGACAGCCGCACGCGTCGCTGGGAACGCTGGGAGGGGCGCGCCGTGCTGCCTCTCGGCATCGCGTCGCTGCTCTACCTCGCCGGTTACGCGGCGCACGTCCTGGCGCGGGGCCTGTCCCCGACCGGGCACGACGTCCTGCGGGCGGTCATCGGGGCCGCCTGGGCGGTGTTCGTCGTCGACTACGCGGTGCACTGGCGGTTGAGCGGCCGCGGACTCGGCTTCGTGACCCGCCACTGGCTGGACACGGTGGTCATGCTGCTGCCGTTGCTGTGGCCGCTGCGCATCGTGCGGCTGTACGACGTGGTCCGGCGCAGACGGGGCGGCGCCCGCCTCACGCTGCACGCGCGGGTGGTGCTCTACGCCGGCGTGTCCGCGCTGCTGCTGGGCTTCTCCGGATCGCTCGCCGTGTACCAGCAGGAACGAGGGGCTCCGCACGCCACGATCCGCACGTTCGGCGACTCGGTGTGGTGGACCTGCTCCACCCTGGCGACCGTCGGCTACGGCGACGTGACCCCGGTCACCCCCTGGGGCCGCACCATCGCCGTCGCCCTCATGGCCTGCGGCCTCGCCCTGCTGGGAGCGGTGACGGGGTCGTTCTCGTCGCTGCTGCTCCAGCGGTTCTCCCAGGAGGGCGACGAGGACGCGCGAAGGCCCCCGGGACCGTGATCCCGGGGGCCTGGCGGTTCAGGCGGTCAGGCGGTTCAGACCTGGGTCCGCTCCTCGACCACCTTGGCGATCTTCGCGATGGCCTCGTCGAACGGGATGCCGTTCTCCTGCGAGCCGTCGCGGTAGCGGAAGGACACCGAGCCGTTCGACATGTCCTCGTCGCCCGCGATGACCATGAAGGGCACCTTCTGCTTCTGGGCGTTGCGGATCTTCTTCTGCATGCGGTCCGAGGAGGAGTCCACCTCGACGCGCAGGCCCCGCTTCTTGGCGGCGGCCGCGAACTTCTGCAGGTACTCCACGTGCGCGTCGCCGATCGGGATGCCCAGCGCCTGGACCGGCGCCAGCCACGCCGGGAACGCACCCGCGTAGTGCTCCAGCAGGACGGCGAAGAAGCGCTCGATGGAGCCGAACAGCGCGCGGTGGATCATGACCGGGCGCTGCTTGGAGCCGTCCGGGCCCGTGTACTCCAGGTTGAACCGCTCGGGCAGGTTGAAGTCGAGCTGGATGGTCGACATCTGCCAGGTCCGGCCGATGGCGTCCTTGGCCTGGACGGAGATCTTGGGGCCGTAGAAGGCGGCACCGCCCGGGTCGGGGACGAGGGGCAGCCCCTGCTTCTCGGCGACCTGGCGCAGGGTCTCGGTCGCCTCCTCCCAGACCTCGTCCGAACCGACGAACTTCTCCGGGTCCTTGGTGGACAGCTCCAGGTAGAAGTCGGTCAGGCCGTAGTCGCGCAGCAGGCCGAGGACGAAGGTGAGCGTCTTGTCCAGTTCCTCGGACATCTGCTCGCGGGTGCAGTAGATGTGCGCGTCGTCCTGGGTGAAGCCCCGCGCGCGGGTCAGGCCGTGCACGACGCCCGACTTCTCGTACCGGTACACGGTCCCGAACTCGAAGAGGCGCAGCGGCAGTTCGCGGTAGGACCGGCCGCGCGCGTCGAAGATCAGGTTGTGCATCGGGCAGTTCATGGGCTTGAGGTAGTAGTCCACGCCCTCGTCGAGCTGCATGGGCGGGTACATGCCCTCGGCGTACCAGTCCAGGTGCCCGGACGTCTCGAAGAGCTTCCCCTTCGTCGCGTGCGGGGTGTAGACGAACTCGTAGCCCTCTTCCTCGTGGCGGCGCCGCGAGTAGTCCTCCATGACCCGGCGGACGATGCCCCCCTTGGGATGGAAGACGGCGAGGCCGGAGCCGATCTGCTCCGGGATGGAGAACAGGTCCAGCTCGGTGCCGAGCTTGCGGTGGTCGCGCTTCTCGGCCTCGGCGAGGAAGTCCAGGTACGCCTTCAGCTCGTCCTTGGACGGCCAGGCGGTGCCGTAGATGCGCTGGAGCATGGGGTTCTTCTCGCTGCCGCGCCAGTAGGCGGCCGCGTTGCGCATCAGCTTGAACGCGGGGATGAGGCGGGTGGAGGGCAGGTGCGGACCCCGGCAGAGGTCCTTCCAGCACAGCTCCCCGGTCTTGGCGTCCAGGTTGTCGTAGATCGTCAGCTCACCGGCGCCGACCTCGACGTCCGCGCCGTCGTCGTGGGAGGCCGCGCCCTTGAGACCGATCAGCTCCAGCTTGTACGGCTCGTCCGCCAGCTCCTCGCGGGCGGCCTCGTCGGTGACGACACGGCGGGAGAAGCGCTGCCCGCGCTTCTGGATCTCCTGCATCTTCTTCTCGATGGCCTTGAGATCCTCGGGCGTGAACGGCTTCTCGACGTCGAAGTCGTAGTAGAAGCCGTCCTTGACGGGCGGGCCGATGCCCAGCTTGGCCTCGGGGAAGAGCTCCTGCACGGCCTGCGCCATGACGTGCGCGGTGGAGTGGCGCAGGATGTTCAGGCCGTCCTCGGAGGAGATCTCGACGCCCTCGACCTCGTCACCGTCGGACAGTTCGTACGCGAGGTCCTTCAGCTCGCCGCCCACGCGCGCGGCGATGATCGAGCGCTCGCCCGCGAAGAGGTCGGCGGCCGTAGTGCCCGTCGTCACCACGCGTTCTTCCCGCTCGGAATCGCGTTGGATGATCACACGGACGTCTGACACCGGTCTCTCCTGACTGAAGGTGGGTGCGGCGCCATACCAGGAGCGCGCGCACAGGCGATCGTACCGACCCGACGGCGCCGACCGCGAAACGGTCACCCTCGGTCGCCCCGCGCTCACTCTTCCCCGCACGCCTCCTCGAAGAAGTCGAGGTTCTCCTGGAGGGACTTCAGCAGCCGGTCCCGCTCGGCCTCGTCCACCTGCACGGGGACGACCCCGGAGGCGCCGGTGAGCCTGCGGAAACCGCCCCTGCGCTCCAGCCGGCCGTGCACGCGGACGGGGAGGCCGACGAGGTGGGCGTGGCCGGCGATGCGGTAGTCCTCCTCGTCCAGGGTGACGCGGATGTGCGGGACGTCGGCGCCGGCGAGGACGCGCAGGCGTACGGTGCCCTCGCCGCCGGGCCCGGAGCGGCGCATGCGGACGACGGCGCCGGTGACGCTGACCGGGACGGAGGGTTCGGCGCGGAGGTAGCGGGCGGCGGCCTCGCGGAGCGCGGGCAGGTCGCCGGGTGAGAACTCGACGGGTTCGGCGGAGGGGGCGCAGCCTTCCGGGACGCCGGCTCCGGGCGCCCAGGCGACGGCGACGCGGGCGCCCTCGGTGCCGCGGACGAGCGTGGCGAGCGCCTCGGTGAGCTCCCGGCTGACGCCGGCCTCGACGGCGCCGTCGAAGGCGTCCATGCCGCCGGTGGCCCGCTGGTAGTCGACGGCCTCGCGGGCGGCGTGGAGGGCCTGGTGGAGGCGGACGGCGAGGGCCCGGCCGGTGGGCACGGGGACGAAGGCGGTGAGGGTGCCGGCCTCGGTGGCGGGGCCGACGAGGACGTCGTCCAGGAGGGCGGCGGCGGAGCGGCGGTGGCGGGCCCCGTAGTAGCCGGCACGCGCGCGCGTGGCGAGCGCGGCGGCGAGCAGCGTCTGCCGCGCGGCTGCGCGCAGGTGGTCGTCGGCCGTCCACTGGGCGGCGCCGGCGGGTCCGCCGGGGGTGTCGCGCCACCAGCGGATCTCGTCGCTGGGCACGGCGAGGGAGATCAGGACCTCGCGCGCGGAGGGGGTGTGGCTGCGGGCGAGGGCGTCGAGGGCCTCGCCGAGCAGGTCCTCACTGTCGGGGAAGGCGCGGCTCTCGGGAACGAGCAGGCTGGTTCCGCCGCCGCCCGGGCCGGGCGGGGTCCAGCGGCCGTACCGGCCGGGTGCTCCGCCGCGCCGCTGCCAGCCGTGCCGGTGCAGCAGGGCGCCGAGTACCGCGGGGTCGACGTCGGCGGGCCGGGGCGGCCGGTGCCCGGGGAGGTCGTCGGGGTGCGCCCGGACCTGCCGTACCGGCTCGTCGTAGGGACGGTTCCTCATGGTCTGCCTCCCGTCCCGACCCGCGTCATGATCTCGCAGAGCGCCCGGTCGTCGAAGATGCGCGAGGTCGGTATCCGCACGGTGGTCCGGTTCCGGCCGGTGACGGGGTGGCCGGCGAGGTTGATCCAGTAGCAGCAGTGCCTGAGGTCGAGGCGGTCGTGGCCGGCGCGCAGCCAGTCGTCCTGGGAGCGCGGCACGAGCATGACGACCAGGATCTTGTGCACCGAGACGGGGGTGCGGGCGAGCTTGCGCAGGTGGTCGTTGTCGAGGGTGAAGGAGAAGGAGCGCCCCGGGGGGTTGGGCGGGATCTGGTAGGTGGCCTTCAGCTGCACCTTGATCGTGACCTCGTCGTCGACGGTGTGTCCGGGCGCGCTGTGGCTGACGTGCCAGTCGATGCCGTTGTCCGGAAAGGGCTGGGACAGCGAACAGCCGGCCGCGGCGGCGACCGCGTGCAGATAACCGACCTGCAGTGTCTCCATGCAGGCCGTGGTGGCGAGCGAGCCGCGGAGGTGACCCGGGCGTTCGGGCAGCAGCCCGCCCCGCTCGGGCTGCGCTATGGCCATGACCAACAGCCTTCCAAGGCAGGGGTTTCCCCGTTGTGGGCCGCTGAACTGCAAAGACCCGTACTGCTGTTGTGTCCTCCCGGCGTACGGCGCAAACGGCCCGGGTATCACCAAACGGGCAGAAGACGGAACGTCACCTGCCGTCGGTGAGCGAGGAGTTGGGTTGGGATGACGACCTGGTACGAGGGGCCGCTGGCCGCTTTCGACACGGAGACGACGGGCGTGGACGTCGAGACCGACCGGATCGTGTCGGCCGCCGTCGTCGTCCAGGACGCGCCGGGGACCCGGCCCCGGGTCACCCGGTGGCTGGTGAACCCGGGTGTGCCGGTGCCGGAGGCGGCGACGGCGGTGCACGGGCTGACGGAGGAGCACCTCCAGCGCAACGGTCGCTGGCCGGCTCCGGTGATGTACGAGATAGCCGAGCAGCTGGCCGAGCACGCCGCGCTGGGCCGGCCGCTGGTGGTGATGAACGCGCCGTTCGATCTGACGCTGCTGGACCGGGAGTTGCGCCGGCACCGGGCGTCGTCGCTGGACCGCTGGTTCGAGTCGGTGCCGCTCAGGGTGCTGGACCCGCGGGTGCTGGACAAGCATCTGGACCGCTACCGTAAGGGCCGGCGCACGCTGACGGACCTGTGCGCGCACTACGCCGTGACCTTGCAGGACGCGCACGACGCGGCGGCGGACGCGCTGGCCGCGATGGAGGTCGTACGGGCGCTGGGCCGCCGGTTCGCGGCCCGGCTGGAGCGGCTGTCCCCCGCCGACCTGCACACGCTGCAGGCGAACTGGCACGCGGCGCAGGCACGCGGCTTGCAGGCGTGGTTCGCGCGCAGCGGCTCGGACGAGGTCGTCAGCACGGAGTGGCCGCTCAGGCCGGAGCTGCCGGCGGCGGCGTGAGGGGCCCGGTGGCATGAAGAAGGCCGGTCCGCGACGGCGGACCGGCCTTTCCCGGTGGGCGATACTGGGTTCGAACCAGTGACCTCTTCGGTGTGAACGAAGCGCTCTCCCACTGAGCTAATCGCCCGGGAACGCACTGAACAATACAGGTCCGGGCGGGGTTCCTTCAAACCGCTTCCAGGTGGCGCAGCAGTCCCCGCCGTCCGGCCCGCATCATCAGCCGGTGATTGAGGCGGAAGAGCGGCCGTCCCGGTACGGCGAGCCGCCTGAGCAGGGGCTTGCGGACGCGGACCTCCTGGTCGTACCGGGCGAGCGTGCCGGGCCCGCCGGGGGTGACGGTCCAGCGGGCCCAGCCGTCGATGTCGCCGGACAGGGTGACCTCCAGGACGCCGGCGGCCGGGTCCCGGCGGGTCTCGCGCACGGTGGGCCTGAGGGCGTACGGCAGCGCGGACCGGATGGTGATCACGCCGGTGCCGTCGTCCCGCCGGGTCACCGCCCGCACCTGCGGCCACCAGCGGGGGTAGTCCTCGGCCCGCTCCAGTGCCGCGTACACGGTGGCCGGCGGGACGGGCAGGGGCCACACGCTGCGGAAGCGGTAGTGGTTCCAGTCCATGGGTCGAGTGTGGCGCGAAGACGTGCGGAGATCTGAGTACGGGTACTCATGCGCCCCGGCCGTGGCCGGCGTCACCCTGGGGGCGCGAGCGCCGCCGCCCGTGCAGCGGCGCTCCCCCACTCCCGGTCAGGCCGGCATCCTGTCGCCGAGCAGGGCCAGGTTCTCGATGGCGGCGAGGCCGTACAGGGCGGTGTCGTCGGGGAGGACTCGGAGCCGACGGGAACGCCGACCTTCGTGACGCCCTCGCGGAAGTGACCCGGGCTCAGATTTCCGGCCCGCACCTGAGACGTCAGATCGAGGAGAATTCCTCTCTTGTCGTACTTCCTGAGGAATGTGACGGCGTCTTGGAAAACGTCCAGTGGATTTCCGCCGACGGCCCGCGTCTGGAACTTCTCCCAGAAGGACTGGCACGTCCGGAAGTCCGTCTTGACCTTGATCTTCGGATACTTCCGCTCGCAGAGCGCGACGCTCTGGTTGATCTTTTCGGCCCGCTCCTCGGCACCCCACCAGAAGTAACGGATCGTCACCCCCCCCCCGAGCCGCTGTCGCCCCCGCACCCGGTCGCCGCGCCGAGCCCCGGCGTGGCCGCCGACGCCCCGGCCGTCTTCAGGATCTACGCCTGTATTTCCTGGTTCCCACAGCCGGGCCCTCCCCGCAGCGTCACTGGTGAGGGGGACTGGGGCCGGCGAGGCAAGCACCGATCGCGCCGGCAGGGACGCGAGCCAGCCGAGCAGGATCAAGGTTGGTCTCGTCGGGGCTTCCGAGCAGTCCCGGCAGGGCCTCGGGAAAGGCCTTCAGGGCGCCGGCCAGCCAGCGAGGGAGGCGTCCCGCTCGCCCCCGATGAACAGCGACGGCTGCGTGAGGGGGGCGCCCGCGTGACCGGTCAGGTCGGCCCAGTCGCGGTCCATGGTGCGGTACCTGTTCAGGGCTCCGGTCCTCCCGGTCCGCTAGAACTCCCCGGCGCAGACGTCCAGGTCCCGCTCCCCCAGCCAGGACGGCAGTACGCCGGCCGGGAAACGGTCGGGGGCGTCCTGCGCGGGCATGGCGTCCGCGGACAGGGCCGCGTAGAAACCCGCGAGCCACCCGCGCACATCGGGCTCGATCTCGGCCTCCGCGCGGCCCGGCCGCTGGAAGTACGAGACGTAGAACTCCTCCCCGGCCCCCCGCCATCGCCGCGAAGACCTCGCTGGGCCGCGGGCCACCCGGCGGGGCGTACGGCACGCTCAGCAGCCCCACGGCCCGGAACCGCGGACCCCTCACCCAGGGCCTCCACCACGGCGACGTTGTCCGCGACCAGGTCCAGCATCCGGTACGCGTCCATGGACGCCGGCTTGGACGAGCGGCCGTAACCGCGCACGTCGATCGCCACCGCCCGGTAACCCGCGGCGGCGAGCACCGGCAACTGGTGACGCCAGGCGTACCAGGACTCCGGGAAGCCGTGCAGGAGCAGCACGAGGGGGCCGTGGCAGGAGGTGGGTGGGGGTCGGCGCGTCGGTGGCGGAAGTGCCGGTCGGCGATGCCTGGGCGACGGCTCCCAGGGGCCGGCCCCGGGCCGGCGTGGGACTGCCGAGCGGGCCTTCAGGCGGTCCCGGGAGCGGCTCGCACCTCGCGCTGCCGGTCGGGGCCCGCGTCACGATGGTCCGGTGAGCGGGCCGGCAGGCACGAGGGTTGTTGCCGGTTCGGCAAAACGCCGGCAGGGAACGGGAGGGCTGTTGTCCGCTCGGCGGAACGCGAGGCTGCGGGAGCCCCGGGCCGCCCACCACCGGCGGGGCGTGCACACGCCGACGGCCCACCTGCTGGTCGCAGATGGGCCGTCGGTCCGGGTGGGCGATACTGGGTTCGAACCAGTGACCTCTTCGGTGTGAACGAAGCGCTCTCCCACTGAGCTAATCGCCCGGGCGCAGGAAGAACATTACCCCATGTCAGCGGGTGCTTCCGACCGGGGCGGCCCGGCGGACGCCGCCCGCCTGGCAGCCCGCGTCACTGGTCCTTGATCTTCCAGGGCATGACGAGGCCGAACTTCCACAGGTAGATCCCGGCGAGCACGCCGATGATCACCAGCCCGATCACGGTCAGGGTGATGTTGCGGCGGCGCACCTTGGGGTCGAGGGCCCGGTGGGCCGCCTCGGTGACCTTGCGTTTGGTCCAGCGGAGCACGAGCTGGGCCCAGACGAACTCGGTCGCCCAGATGGCCATGCCCCCGAAGATCACGACCCAGCCGGGTCCGGGCAGCGGCAGCATGACGATCCCCGCGCCGACCACCGCGAGCCCGACGACGAAGACCCCGACCTGCCAGCTCAGGTGCAGGAGCCGACGGGCCTTGACGAATTCCGGGGCCCGGGAGCCGAGCCCGCGCTCGGCCTCGTGCCCGGACCCCTGCCCGGCCCCGGGCCGGTCCGTCCCCGCCTTGTCCGCTGCCACGGCGACCTCGCCCGGCTCGTCACTCCCCGTATTCATACAGACAAACCCTACCCGAGTGAATCCGGTCACCGGAATGGTCGTAGGTCTGGTACGAGTTCTCGGCCGTAAGAGTTACGTAAACCCACGCAAAACTCTCAGAGGGGTTTACAACGGCACCGTAGGTGGCATGTCGATTTCGCCGACGTGCGAATCCCCGAGCGCACACTGAGCGAAAGGCCCTGGCGCTTATGAACACCACGGTCAGCTGCGAGCTGCACCTGCGCCTCGTTGTGTCGAGCGAGTCCTCCCTGCCTGTCCCCGCAGGCCTGCGGTACGACACGGCCGACCCCTACGCCGTGCACGCCACCTTCCACACCGGAGCCGAGGAGACCGTCGAGTGGGTGTTCGCCCGCGACCTCCTCGCCGAGGGGCTTCACCGGCCCACCGGCACCGGCGACGTCCGCGTCTGGCCATCCCGCAGTCATGGTCAGGGCGTCGTGTGCATCGCCCTCAGCTCCCCGGAGGGGGAGGCGCTGCTCGAGGCCCCGGCGCGGGCCCTGGAGTCCTTCCTGAAGCGAACCGACGCCGCCGTGCCGCCCGGCACGGAACACCGGCACTTCGACCTGGATCAGGAGCTCTCGCACATCCTGGCGGAGAGCTAGGTCGCGGCCCCTACAAGCAGCCCGGCGCCGTCCACTCGGGGAGACGGCTCGGGCCAAGACAACCGCATACGGCACAGGCCGGCGCCGTCACCGTGAGCGTCACGGAGGCGGCGCGCGGCTGTGCGCGTCCGGCTGCCCTCCGTGTGCGTCCGACTGCGCACCGTCCGGACGGGGCGGCCCCGGGAACCACCGGTGGGCCGACGGCGTTCTACCAGCAGGCGAGAGGTCGGGCACATACGGGTGCGGTGGGCGCGGTTGTCGCTACCATCGGCCAGCATCGGCGGGCGTCCGCCCGACCCCCCAGGCCAGGGAGCGAAACGTGCTGATCACCCACGACACCCGGTGCGCCCTCGACACCGTGGTGGATCTGGTGAACACCGCGCCGGAGGACGACGCGGCGGCGGACGGACTGCCCGATGTCCCGGCTCTTTCGGATTTCGTACGAAGCCACAAGATGAGCGATGTCGGCCTCCTGTCGGAGTTCGACCTCTCCGCGGTGCGCAGGGTGCGGGCGCGCTTCGCGGCGATCTTCGCGGCTCCGGACGCCCGGTCCGCCGCCATGATGATCAACGAACTGGTCGCCGCGGCGGGCACCACGCCCCGTCTGACCGACCACGACGGCTATGACTGGCATGTGCACTACTTCGCCCCCGGAGCCTCCGTGGCCGACCACCTGGCCGCGGACTGCGGGATGGCGCTCGCCTTCTTCGTCGTGGCCGGCGAGCAGGAACGGCTGCGGCGCTGCGAGGCACCGGACTGCCGGCGCGCCTTCGTGGACCTGTCCCGCAACCGTTCGCGCCGCTACTGCGACAGCCGCACCTGCGGCAACCGGCTGCACGTCGCCGCCTACCGGGCCCGGCGCAAGGAGGCGACGGGCTGAGGGAAGGCGGCCGGGGGAAGCGGCGGTCCGGGGTGTCCTCCGCCCGTCCCGGTGCGACGTCGGTCCCGGCGGGTGGCGCCGGGACGGACGTGTACGGCTCACAGCAGCAGCAGGTCGTGCAGCGCAGCCGTGAGCAGCAGACACCCGATCACCGCAAGGAAGATCATCAGCGGTGGCTGGGAAAGGGCGAAGAGGCATCCGCGCGGCTCGTCCTTCGGCGGCGCGGCCTCGCTCTGTTGCGTGTCCAGCATCTCGAGGCCGATGATGGCGCACCCGGCGGGCCGTCCGCGATCAACGCTCACGGATCTTGCGGGAGTTCGCCGAATGCCGCGAGGTCTCGTTCGGCTCGTGAACGATTCCGGACGTCCGGGGACCCACTGTGTCGTTTCAGCGAGTCATGTGACTGTCATATGCCGTGCTTCTTGAGGATGGCCTCGATGTCGCTGAAGTCCTCGGCCGAGTCGGCGGCCCGGGCTGCGCCTGTCCGGGGCCCGGCGGTGGGACGTGAGGTGGACCGGGGCGCCTGGCCGAGGGACGGCGCCGAGGCCGCGGGCGCCACGGCGTCCCGCTCGGCCCGCCCGGCCGCCCCGCGCCCCGCACCTCCGCGCCGTCGCTCCACAGCGCGCGTGCCGGCGAAGAGGAGCCAGGCCGCGCCCAGCACGCCGAAGCCCGCCCAGGCGGTGGGGCTCAGGGCGGTGTCGGCGAGCCAGCCGACGACCCCGGTCATGACCAGGCCGACCGGCACCAGCGAGTAGGCCGCGAGGCGTGCCGCCGCCAGGAAACGCTTGCGGTAGGCCGTGACCACCGCGATACCCAGGCCCGCCGCGGACACGGCGGAGCAGACTGTCTCGGCAATCATCCGTCCTCCTGGCGGGCTCGTTCGTCGCTTCCATCGTGCACCGCCCGGTCCCCGTGATGCCATGCCCCGGGCAGACATCAGGGACATCTCCGGGTCTCCTCCTACTGGAGTGCCGGTCCAGGTCAGAGCCAGGGGTGCCGGCCAGGTCGGAGCCCACGGCGCCGGTCCCGGCCCCCACGGGCGGGCCCGGGTCCCGATTGGGTCGCCCGGGCCCGGCCTGGAAGACTGGTGGGCATGAGCGACTCCTCCCCCGCGCGCACCGAACCCCTCGTCGTCGACGTCTGGTGCGAACTGCAGTGCCCCGACTGCCGCACCGCCCTGGACGACGTCCGCGCCCTGCGCGCCCGCTACGGCGACCGGCTGGAGCTGCGGCTGCGGCACTTCCCGCTGGAGAAGCACAAGCACGCCTTCGCCGCCGCCCAGGCCGCGGAGGAGGCGCTGGAGCAGGGCAGGGGCTGGCCGTACGTGGAGGCCGTGCTGGAGCGGGTGGCGGAGCTGGACCGTCAGGGAGAACCCTTCCTGGTCGAGGTGGCCCGGGAACTCGGCCTGGACGCGGAGGAGTTCGACACCGCGTTGATCGACGGCCGGCACATCCTGGCCGTCGACGCCGACCAGGCCGAGGGGAAGGCGATCGGCGTGACGGGCACCCCGACGTACGTCATCGACGGCGAGCGCCTCGACGGCGGCAAGAGCCAGGAGGGCCTGCGCGAGCGCATCGAGGAGATCGCGGACCGGCTCCTGGCCGAGCGGGGGGCCTGACCGGGACCGGGCGCGGGTCCGGGACCGTTTCCGAGGGGCTCCGAGGGGGCTCGGGCCCGGGGTTCGGAGGCGGGCGCCGTCGCTCCACGGCACCGACTCGGGCGGGCGCGGTCCTACAGCAGGGGCTTGCTCAGGGAATGGGTCACCGTCTCGTAGCCGAGTGACGCGTACAGGCGCTCGCCCGGGGTGTTGCCCGCGAACACGTTCAGCCCGAGGACCGTCCGGCCGGCCTCGATCGCCTGGCGTTCCGCCAGCAGCATGAGCGTACGGCCGTGTCCTCGGCCGCGGTGGGCGGCGCCGGTCTCCACGTCGAACACGAACGCCTTGGCGTCCTCCAGGGCCAGCCAGAGGGTGCCCACCGGGACGCCCTCGTGCTCCAGCACGCTGAAGAGGACGCCCTCGGTCGCGAGTCCGTGCGGCAGCAACCGCGCGTGGTCGTCGCGTGCCTTGGCCCTTGCCGCGGCCTCGGGGACGCCCCGCGCGATCCACCCGCGCGCGTACCGCTCGCTCTCCGCCTCCTGCCAGGCCGCGAACTCCGCCTCGCTCATGGGGCGGGCGTGGCTCCCGGGCGGCAGCGCGGGCGGGGTGGCGCCGAGGCGTTTCTCCATCCCGCGGTTGCGCACCGTGTAGCCGAGCGCGCCGAACAGGCGCAGGGCGGCGTCCGCCGGGGCGGGCACCACCGCCTCCATCTGCACGCAGCCCCAGCCCCGGGCCACCTCCTCCGCGGCGAGCGCGGCCACGGTGCCCCGGCCGCGCCGCCGGTCGGGCTCGGCGATCCGCAGGTCGACGACGCGGGCCACCGAGGCGCCCAGGGACGGTGAGGTGCCGAGGTGGACCTCGCCGACGGGACGGCTGTTCACGCACACCGCGTAGCGCCGGGAACGGGATCCGTCGGGATGCTGCTGGAGCGGCTCGGCCGGCCGCAGGGTCGTGGTCATCACAGGTGTTCTACCCACGACGACCACCCGGCGTCAGCCCGTTTTCCGGCTCAGGGGTCCAGGTCCCGCCCGGCCTGCTCGTCGAAGATCCGCATGGCCTCGGCGGTCACCGGGCCTCCGGTGCCGGGCAGTTCGCGGTCGTCGATCCGGTGCAGGGCCTGTACGTCGCGCAGGGTGGAGGTCAGGAAGACCTCGTCGGCGCTCTGGAGGACGTCCAGCGGCAGGTCGGTCTCCTTGGCGCCGGCCCACTCGACGACGAGGGCCCGGGTGATGCCGGACAGGCAGCCGGAGGTGACCGGCGGGGTGTGGATCTCGCCGTCCAGGACGACGAAGACGTTGGACCCGGTGCCCTCGCAGAGCTGTCCGACCGTGTTGCCGAACAGTGCCTCGGAGGCGCCGTGCCGATGGGCGCGGGCCAGCGCGACGACGTTCTCGGCGTACGAGGTGCTCTTCACGCCGGCGAGGGCGCCGCGTTCGTTGCGGGTCCACGGGACGGTGATCGCCGCCGTGGAGTCCGGGCGGCGGCTGGTCTCACCGACGGCGACCACGAGGGTCGGGCCCTGGTCGCCGCGGTCGGAGCCGAGCGGGCCGTGACCGCCGGTGTAGGTGATCCGCAGCCGGCCCAGCGGTACCGGATTCGCCTCCAGGACGGCCGTACAGGCGCGGCGCACCTCGTCGTGGTCCGGGTCGGGCAGGCCGAGGCTGCGGGCCGAGCGGGTCAGCCGGTCCAGGTGCCGGGTCAGCGCGAACGGTGCGCCATGGACCGCCTTGACGGTCTCGAACACGCCGTCGCCGACGGTCAGCCCGTGGTCGAGGACGGAGATCCTGGCGGTTTCCAGGTCCCGCAGCTCGCCGTCCAGCCAGATCCTCACAGGAACGCCCCCTCGCTCTCGTCGTAGGTCCCCGACGCTACCGCGAGCAGCCGGGACGCCTTCAGCTCGGTCTCCCGCCACTCCCCCTCCGGGTCGGACCCCCAGGTGATGCCGGCTCCGGTGCCGAAGCGCAGGGCGCCGGCGGCGCGGTCGATCCAGAAGGTGCGGATGCCCACGGCCAGCTCGGCGGTGCCCCGGTCGGCGTCGACCCAGCCGATGCCGCCGCAGTACGGGCCGCGCGGTGCCGTCTCCAGCGCCTCGATGATCGTCAGGGCGCTCGGCTTGGGGGCGCCGGTGACCGAGCCGGGCGGGAAGGCCGCGGCCAGCAGCTCCGGCCAGCCGGCGTCCGCCCGCAGCTCGCCGCGGACGGTGGAGACGAGGTGGACGAGCCCCGGGTGCTTCTCGACGGCGCACAGGTCGGGGACGGTCACGCTGCCGGTCGCGCAGACCCGGCCGATGTCGTTGCGGACCAGGTCCACGATCATCACGTTCTCGGCGTAGTCCTTCTCCAGGAGGTCCGCCTCGGTGCGCCCGGTGCCCTTGATCGGTCCCGACTCGACGGTGCGGCCGTCCCGGCGCAGGAACAGTTCGGGCGAGGCGGTGGCGATCTCCACACCGTGCTCCGGCAGCCGGATCGTTCCCGCGTACGGCGCCGGGTTGCCGCGCGCCAGCAGCGCGGTCAGGGCGTCCACGTCGGCGCCGGGGCCGACCGGCGCGCTGAGCACCCGGCAGAGATTGGCCTGGTAGACCTCGCCGGCCGCGATGTGCTCACGGATGCGGTGGACGGCCGCCGTGTACGCGGCGCGGTCCAGGGAGGAGGCCCAGTCCCCCGGCCGTGGTCCCCGCCATCCGCCGGGCACCGGCGCGGGCACCGGCTCCTCGTGTACGTCCGCGAAGCGCGCGCAGGTCAGGCGGCCCTCGAAGTCGGCGCAGACGGCCCAGAAGCCGGTGGAGTCCAGGGCGGCCGGATCGCTGGTGACGTCGAGGAGGCCCGTGGCCACGCGGTCGCCGAAGCGGGCCAGCGGGGGGAGGCCGGAGGGGTGGTGGAACACGTGGTCGAGTCTAGGGCGGGTGTCCGCAAGGTGGCTCCGGGATGTCCCGGCGGGGGCCCTGACCACGGGGTCGGCCGGGTGCACCGCAGCACGCTGCGCAAACGCGTTTTTGTACTGGCCCGGGAATCCGCTAGAGTTCAACACGTCGCCGGGACGCGGAAGCGGAACGAAACGACAAGCGGACGTAGCTCAGTTGGTAGAGCGCAACCTTGCCAAGGTTGAGGTCGCGAGTTCGAGCCTCGTCGTCCGCTCGAAGGAGAAGGGGTCGTCCCGATCCCCTTACACTCCTGGTGGAGTGGCCGAGAGGCGAGGCAACGGCCTGCAAAGCCGTCTACACGGGTTCAAATCCCGTCTCCACCTCCAAGGACGATTAGCTCAGCGGGAGAGCGCTTCCCTGACACGGAAGAGGTCACTGGTTCAATCCCAGTATCGTCCACTGGATCTTCGGATCCTGGGTCTTCTCGAAGATCCCACCCGCGCGATTAGCTCAGCGGGAGAGCGCTTCCCTGACACGGAAGAGGTCACTGGTTCAATCCCAGTATCGCGCACTGCCTGTGACTCATGGGTCACGGTCCGCGGACGATTAGCTCAGCGGGAGAGCGCTTCCCTGACACGGAAGAGGTCACTGGTTCAATCCCAGTATCGTCCACACAGCAAGAAGCCCCCCGGCCGTCTCGAACGGCCGGGGGGCTTCTGCGTGTGCCCGGCCGGAGGTCAGCTGGAGAAGAGCATGTGGCCGAAGCTCTTGTGGCGGTGGTGGCCGTAGTGACCGTGACCGCCGTGGCCGCCGTGCGGGGCGCCCCAGGCGGGCGCGGACGGGGCCGGGTAGGCCTGCGGGGCGGCGGGCGGGGGCGGCGGGGCCGGCTGCGACCACTGGGACTCCAGACGGGTCAGCGCCTCCAGCTCGCCGTAGTCGAGGAAGATGCCGCGGCAGCCGCTGCACTGCTCGATCTGGACGCCGTTGCGGTTGTAGGTGTGCATCGGCGCATGGCACTTCGGACACTGCATGGTCGGCTCAACTCCTCGCCGGTCGGTCCTGCTTCGTGTTTCCCCTGGACAGACTCCGTCCGGCCCCGGGCGGTTGCAGCCTAGCCCGGGAATCCGTGCGCGGACCGAGGGGGACGCGGCAGACCGGCGGGGACGGACGGCATGCGCGCGCAGGCGTCCACCACGGCCTGTTCCACCTCGTCCAGCGGGCGGTCCGCGGCCAGCGCCTTGGTGACCGCCAGGGCGGCCGTCTGCACGGTGAGCGCGCGGGCCGGGACGTCCAGGACGGTCCAGGGGTCGCCGTCCGCGGGCACGGCCGGGCCGCCGGCCCCGCGGTAGGCGGTCAGGAAGCGGGTCCACTCGTCGGGCGGGAGGAGTCCGCAGGCGTACCAGGCGGCGGGGCGGGCGAGGTCCCAGGCCGGGACGCCGGCACCGAGGTCGTCCACGTCGATCAGCTTCCACGGGCCGTCCGGCGCCGGGTGCCGGACGAGCTGGCCGAGGTGCAGGTCGCCGTGGCAGAGGGCCGGCGGGCCGGGCATCGCCGCCTCCGCGCGGGCCCAGGCGGGCAGGGCGGCCCAGGCGTCCAGGACGGGACGGGCGCCCGGGTGGGCGGCGCCGGGTGCGGCGCGCAGGGCCGCGCGGAGGCGGCCGAGCGCGCGGGCGGCTTTGGCGGGGCCCCGCATCG
>NZ_JBEXKG010000037.1:0-58062 GCF_040609555.1 Streptomyces sp. NPDC004658 | reverse complement strand
GCCGAGAGCGGTGCGCTGGTGGTGCTGTCGGTGCCGCGGCCCACGGCGGCCCGGCTGGTCGGCGCGAGCGCCACCGCACGCCTGGCGGTGACGCTGTGCTGACCCGGCTCGTGCGCGTTCTGCGTGCCGTGGTCGCCGTGTCGGTGCGGGCCTCGATCCGGTTACGGCGGTGGACACGGTGGCCGCACCGTGCCGTAGGTTGCGGAGCGTTTCGTTCCACACCCTGTGCACGCGAGGAGAGTCCCCCAGGTGAGCACGAAGAAGGATCCGAGCGTCTGGCAGGGCTTCAAGGCCTTCCTGATGCGCGGCAACGTCGTCGATCTGGCGGTCGCGGTGGTCATCGGCGCGGCCTTCACGAACATCGTCAACTCGATCGTGAAGGGGATCATCAACCCGCTGGTCGGGGCGATCGGCACGCAGAGCCTCGACAACTACAGCTCCTGCCTGAAGGACCCGTGCCGGGTGAGCGCGGACGGCACGGTCAAGAGCGGGGTGCCGATCATGTGGGGCTCCGTCCTCGGGGCCACGCTCAGCTTCCTGATCACCGCCGCGGTGGTGTACTTCCTGATGGTCCTGCCGATGTCGAAGTACCTGGCCCGGCAGGCGGCCCGGAAGGCGGCCCGGGAGGGCACGAAGGAGGTGGTCGACGTGACCGAGCTGGAGGTGCTCAAGGAGATCCGCGACGCGCTGGTCGCCCAGCGCGGGGCCGGCCACGGCGAGCGCTAGCGGCGCCGCCCGCGGGCCGCTCAGAGGTGGTGGGGCGGCTTCTCGTCCAGGAAGCGCTTCAGGTCGGCGGCGCTGTCGCCGTCCGGACGTTCGCCCCACCCGCGGTCGGTGTCGTCCGAGGACTGCTGGTCCAGCGGGTCGTCGAAGACAAGCGCGGGCTTCGGGTCGCGCGGCTCGGGTTCGCGGGCGGTGCTCATGTCTCCAGGGTACGGTGCCCGCCGACGCCCTCTGCCTGGGGATTTCGCCGGACCTGCGGACCCCCGCGCGCTTGTGAAAGCCTTCACAAGATTTCGCGGCGGTTTTCTGCTGTGCTGGGAACCATGACGTCGAGTTCCGCCCCCGCGCCCGCCCCCTCGGGGGCACCGAAGCCCTCCGGCCCCCTGCGCCGGCTCACCGCCCGCGGACGCGACGAGGCGCACCGCGTCGCCTCCTCGCTGGAGCTGTTCTTCGACCTGTGTTTCGTCGTGGCGGTGGCGCAGGCGGGCGTGCAGTTGGTGCACGCCGTGGCGGGGGGCCACGCGGGCCACGGGATCCTCAACTACGCGATGGTGTTCTTCGCCATCTGGTGGGCGTGGATGAACTTCAGCTGGTTCGCCTCGGCCTACGACAACGACGACGCCCTCTACCGGGTCGTCACCCTGGTGCAGATCGCCGGCGTCCTGGTGCTGGCCGCCGGCATCTCCCGGGCCACCGCACAGCACGACTTCCTCCTGGTCTGGCTCGGCTATGTGATCATGCGGCTCGCGATGGTCTGGCAGTGGCTGAGAGCCGCGAGATCGGCGCCGGGCGCGGAGCGGACCACGGCGCTGCGGTACGCGTGCGGCGTGCTGCTGTGCCAGATCGGCTGGCTCGGGCTGGTCGTGCTGCCGCAGCCGGCCCGGCCGTGGGTGTTCCTGGTGATGGCGGTCGCGGAACTGTGCGTGCCGCTGTACGCCGAGAAGTCCCAGGCGACCTCCTGGCATCCGCATCACATCGCCGAGCGGTACGGCCTGTTCACGATCATCGTGCTCGGCGAGACGATCGCCGCGGCCACGGTGGCGGTGAAGTCGGCCGTGGACGAGCACAACGCGCTGGGCGAGCTGCTGCCCATCGCGGCGGGAGGGCTGCTGGTCGTCTTCTCCGCCTGGTGGATCTACTTCGTGGTGCCCATCCACGGCCACCTGCGCTCGCGCCGGCGGGCGTTCGTCTGGGGCTACGGCCACTACCTGGTCTTCGCCTCGGCGGCGGCGATCGGCGCGGGACTGGAGGTCGCCGTGGAACAGGCGGTCGGCAAGGCGCACATCTCCACCCTGTCCGCCTCGGCCGCCGTCACCCTGCCGACGGCGCTGTACCTGCTGACCGTGTGGGCGCTGCACGCCCGGCACTTCAAGGTGGGCCTCACCGAGCAGCTGGTGCTGCCGGTCACGGCGCTGCTGGTGATCTGCTGCACCTTCCTGGGCGACTGGGCGGTGCTCGCGGCGGGACTGGTCTCCGCGGCATCGGTGGCGGTCGGGGTGGTCCTGACGGCGCGCACGGCCGCCCGGCGGCGCGCGGCGAGCGCCACCGCCTCGGCCGGCTGACGCTCACGAGACGTGCGCCGGACTGGGCCAGACTGGCGTCCATGACAGCTGACGCATTGACGGACGTCGCCGGGCTGCGCGTGGGGCACGCCACCCGTACCGGCGACGGGTGGCTCACCGGTACCACGGTCGTCCTCGCCCCTGAGGGCGGGGCGGTCGCGGCCGTGGACGTGCGCGGCGGCGGCCCCGGCACCAAGGAGACCGACGCGCTCGACCCGCGCAACGTGGTGCGCAAGGTCGACGCCGTCGTGCTGACCGGAGGCAGCGCGTACGGGCTGGACGCGGCCTCCGGGGTGATGGCCTGGCTGGAGGAGCGGGAGCGGGGCGTACGGGTGGGGACGGATCCGGCGCACGTGGTGCCGGTGGTGCCCGCCGCGTGCGTCTTCGACCTGGGGCGCGGCGGGGACTTCCGGGCCCGTCCGGACGCGGGGACGGGACGCGCCGCGGTGGAGACCGCGGCGGCCGGTGCGCCGGGGGCCCGGGTGGCGCAGGGGTGTGTCGGCGCGGGCACGGGCGCCGTCGCCGGGCGCCTCAAGGGCGGGGTGGGCACCGCGAGCACGGTGCTCGGCTCGGGGATCACGGTGGCGGCGCTGGTGGTGGCGAACGCCGCGGGGTCGGTGCTGGATCCGGAAACGGGGGTGCTGTACGGGGAGTTGTTCCAGGGGCGGGTGGAGTATCCGGAGCGGCGGGTGCACGAGGCCGCGTGCCGGCGCCTGGACGAGGCCGCCGCCGGGAACGGCCCGGCGCCGCTCAACACGACGCTGGCGGTGGTCGCGACGGACGCGGACCTGTCCAAGACGCAGGCGCAGAAGCTGGCGGGCACCGCGCACGACGGGATCGCGCGGGCCGTACGGCCGGTGCACCTCCTGCACGACGGGGACACGGTGTTCGCGCTGGCGACCGGCACGCACGCCCTGGACCCGCACCCCCTGGCCCTCAACGACATCCTCGCCGCCGGCGCGGACATGGTGACCCGCGCGATCGTCCGGGCCGTGCGGGCCGCCGAGTCGGTCGACGGACCGGGCGGAGTGTGGCCGTCGTACGGGGAGTTGTACGGGAAGGCGTAACGGTACCGTCCCGGCGGCGGGGCGGATTGTCGCGGTTCTGTCACGTGATGGCGTTCACGGGAGTCGGAGGGAACCTTCCCCGGCATCGACGCCCTCTTTCCTCACGCACTGGAACGGATCACGCACATCACACGAACTGGGAGCAGCCCGTGACAACGCCGGACATTGCAGCGCGGCGCGCACTCGGGGCCTGTGCCGCCCTGATGGTCGGCGCCCTCACCCTGACCGCCTGCGGCGGCAGCGCCAAGGCGAGCGACGACGGCAAGGGGGGCAAGGACTCCCCGAAGACGTCGACGGCGAAGATCGCGATCTCGGCGAAGGACGGTTCGACCGGGGCGTCCATCAACGCGACCGGGGTGAAGGTCAGCGACGGCAGGCTGACCGGTGTGAAGATGACCGTGGCGGGGTCGGGGCAGACCGTGCCGGGGACGATATCGGCGGACGGCCGCAGCTGGAAGCCGAAGGAGCAGCTGGAGCGCGGGACGAAGTACCAGATATCCGCGACCGCGAAGGACGCCGAGGGGCGCACGGCGGCGGCCAACTCCATCTTCACCACGGTCACCTCGGCGAACAGCTTCATCGGCACCTACACGCCGGACAACGGCACGACGGTCGGGGTGGGCATGCCGGTGTCCTTCACCTTCGACAAGTCGATCACCGACAAGAAGGCCGTGCAGTCGCACATCACGGTCAACACCACCGGCGGCCAGCAGGTGGTCGGGCACTGGTTCGGTGACCGGCGGCTCGACTTCCGGCCGCAGGAGTACTGGAAGGCCGGCTCCAAGGTCACGGTGAACATCGACCTGGACGGGGTCCAGGGCGCCAAGGGCGTCTACGGGGTGCAGAAGAAGACCGTCTCCTTCACGATCGGCCGGTCGCAGGTGTCCACGGTCGACGTCCACACGCAGACCATGACGGTCGTACGGGACGGCCGGACCGTCAAGACGGTGCCGATCTCGGCGGGCAGCCCGCAGCACACCACGTACAACGGGCAGATGGTGATCTCCGAGAAGTTCGTGCAGACCCGCATGAACGGCTCGACGGTCGGCTTCGGCGGGGAGTACGACATACCGGACGTGCCGCACGCGATGCGGCTGACGTCGTCGGGGACGTTCATCCACGGCAACTACTGGTACAACCGGGGCAACCCGCCGTTCGGGCGGGAGGGCACCAGCCACGGCTGTGTCGGCCTCGCGGACGTGCAGGGGGCGCAGGGCGCCACGTCGGCCAAGTGGTTCTACGACAACTCGCTCGTCGGCGACGTGGTGATCGTGAAGAACTCCCCCGACACGACGGTCGCCCCGGACAACGGCCTCAACGGGTGGAACATGTCGTGGAGCGCCTGGACCGCGGGAAGTGCCGTCTGAGCGGCGGGTTTTGACGGGACGGCGGGCCGCGCGGGAATTCTTCGCGCGGCCCGCGCGTTTTCCCGGCGTACGTTTTCTCGGTTCCCGGACATGATGTCCGACCGAGGGGCTACGGTATGCACCCACAAGGTGACATGCAGCAACGCCGGGAGATGCCTTGAGCGTTCCGTACGAGACCACAGCGTACGAACCAGCCGAGTCGCCCGAGTCTCCTGAGGAGCATCTCGCGCGGCTCCTCGGCCGTGCCCTGAACTCCTTCGAGCTGCCCGACGAGGTGATAAGGCAGCTCGACTGCGCGCTGGCGCACGACAGTTCGCTGCACTCGGCGTACCACAGCGCGGGGCTGCACCGGGAGACGTACCGGCACACCTGGCTGCTCGCCGACGGCTCGGCGGTCACGCTGTGGGAGCTGGTGCACAACCCCACGCCGGGCAGCGCACCGGAGCACGAGGTGTACGTCGACGAGGAGGAGGTGCAGACCGCCACGGCACGGCTGGGCCTGCCCCCGGAGACGCGGGACTTCGAGCTGCCCGCGCTGATGCGGCCGTGGGCGGTTCCCGAGCCCCGGCACATGTTCGCCGCGGACGACTCGGCGGACCACGCGCGCCGGCTGCTGCGCCGCGCGGAGAACCCGGACCGGCCCGACGCGCAGACGGCGGCGCTGCTGGCGACGGCGACCGCGCACGAGATCACCCAGGCGTTCGGCCGCCCGGGGCGGGCCGGACGGACGGGGCTGAGCTACGCGCTGTACGAGCACGCCTTCCTGCTGCCGGACGGCACGGAGATCTCCCTGTGGGAGGTGGAGCACACGGCCACGCCCGACGGCCGGCACATGTGCGAGGTCTATATGTCGGAGGACGCGGCCCGTGACGCCATGGAGCGGCGGGCGGCGCGGCAGGGCTGAGGATCAGCCGTTGGCGAGGTGCCGCACCAGGCCCGCGAACGCGTCCTGTTCGGCGGGAGTCAGCTCGACGGACTCCCGGGAGGGCCCGATCCGCGTCTGGCTCGGCAGGGCCGGGAGCGGTGCGGTGGAGCGGCGGACACCGCTCCGGCGGCCGGCCCGGCGCAGCAGACGCAGCAGGCGCAGCAGAACGACGGCCCAGACGACGGCCGCCACGGCGAGGACGACCACGCCGATCAGCTGGAGAGTCGTGGCGTGCTCAGGCATGCATCCCAGTACACACCACGGTCCGGGACTTCGGTCCCGGACCGTGACGTATCTCGCAGGTGCCGTGAACAACTCACAGCGAACCAAAGGGACAAGGGGGCAGGAGCGGTGAGGCGCGGTGCCCGGGGCGGGGACGCGGCGCTCAGGCCGCTATCGGCTGCTTGGTCTCCTTCGGCGCGGTGGCCGCCGGCGCGGCGGGATCGGTGGCCGTGGCCCCGGGGACCGGCTTGCGCAGCCCCTTCAGCAGCACCACCAGGGCCGTGGTGACACAGACGCCGGCCGCGATGGCCACCAGGTACAGGAGCGGGTTGCCGATCAGCGGGACCACGAAGATGCCGCCGTGCGGGGCGCGCAGGGTGGCGCCGAAGGCCATCGACAGGGCGCCGGTGAGCGCGCCGCCCACCATGGAGGACGGGATGACCCGCAGCGGGTCGGCCGCCGCGAACGGGATCGCGCCCTCGGAGATGAAGGACGCGCCCAGCACCCAGGCCGCCTTGCCGTTCTCCCGCTCGGTCTGCGTGAACAGCCTGCCGCGCACGGTGGTGGCCAGGGCCATCGCCAGCGGCGGGACCATGCCGGCCGCCATCACCGCGGCCATGATCTTCATGGCGGAGTCGCTGGGGTTGGCCACGGCGATGCCGGCGGTGGCGAAGGTGTAGGCGACCTTGTTGACCGGGCCGCCGAGGTCGAAGCACATCATCAGGCCGAGCAGGGCGCCCAGCAGGATGGCGTTGGTGCCGGTGAGGCCGTTCAGCCAGTCGGTCAGGCCCTTCTGCGCGGAGGCGATGGGCTTGCCGATCACGACGAACATCAGGAATCCGACGATCGCCGACGAGATCAACGGGATCACCACCACCGGCATGATGCCGCGCAACGCCGCCGGAATGGTGACCTTCTGAATGGCCATCACCACGCCACCGGCGATCAGACCGGCCGCCAGACCGCCGAGGAACCCGGCGTTGATGGTGAGGGAGATCGCGCCGCCGACGAAGCCGGGGACCAGGCCGGGCCGGTCCGCCATGCCGTAGGCGATGTAGCCGGCCAGGACCGGGACCAGGAAGCCGAAGGCCACGCCGCCGATCTGGAACAGCAGGGCGCCCCAGCTGTCGGCCTGGGTCCACACGAAGTGGTCCATCACCGACGGCGCCTTGTTGATCTTGTAGCCGCCGATGGCGAAGCCCAGGGCGATGAGGAGACCGCCCGCGGCGACGAACGGGACCATGTAGCTGACGCCGGACATCAGCCACTTGCGGAGCTTGGTGCCGTAGCCCTCGGTGGAGTCGCCCGTGCGGTCGACCGGCGTACCGGCCGACGCGTGCGCCGGGGCGCTCGCCTCGCCGCGCGCCGCCTTCTCACGGACCTCCGCGAGGAGTTCGGCCGGGCGGTTGATGCCGGCCTTCACGCCGACGTCCACGGTCGGCTTGCCCGCGAAGCGGTCCTTGTCGCGCACCGGGACGTCGTGCGCGAAGATCACGCCGTCCGCCGCCGCGATCACCGCCGGGTCCAGCCGGGCGAAGCCGGCCGAGCCCTGCGTCTCGACGACCACTTCGACACCCGCCTCGCGGCCGGCGTTCTCCAGGGACTCGGCCGCCATGTAGGTGTGGGCGATACCGGTCGGGCAGGAGGTGACGGCGACGACACGGAAGGGGCGCTCGCCGGTGCCGGTGGCCGTGCCGGCGGGCGCGGGGGCGGTCCCGGCGGCGGGCGGTGCGGTGTCCGCCGTGGGGGCGCCTTCCGCTCCCGGGCCCCCGTCGCCGGCGTCCGCGGCGCCTGTGTCCGGTGTGTGCGCCGTCTTGGCCGCTGCGGCGCCGGTGGAGGCCGCCACCGGGGCCGCAGCGGTGTCTTGGGAGGCGTCCTCGGCGCCCTTGGCCGAGGGTGCCTCGTCGCCCCGGATCAGCGCCGCCGCCGTCTCCGGGTCGCCCACCGCCCGCAGCGCGGAGGTGAACTCGGCGTTCATCAGCTGGCGGGCGAGGGAGGAGAGGATCGTGAGGTGGGCGTCGTCGGCGCCGGCGGGTGCCGCGATCAGGAAGATCAGGTCGGCAGGACCGTCGGGGGCGCCGAAGTCGATGCCGGCGGCGCTGCGGCCGAACGCGAGGGTCGGTTCGGTGACATGGGCGCTACGGCAGTGCGGGATGCCGATGCCGCCGTCGAGGCCGGTCGGCATCTGGGCCTCCCGGGCGGCCACGTCGGCGAGGAAGCCCTCCAGGTCGGTCACCCGGCCCTGGGCCACCATGCGCTCGGCGAGGGCACGGGCCGCCGCTTCCTTGGTGTCGGCGGACAGGTCGAGATCGACCAGGTCCGCGGTGATCATGTCGCTCATCGCGGGCTCCTATGCACGCGTATCGCCCGGGGAGAGGGGTGGGCGGAGGTGGGGACGGGGGTGGTGTGGGGGGCGGTGGGGCGGACGGGGACCGGCGGAACACCGCGACGGGGGAAGCGGGGCGGCGCCGCCGTATCGGGGAGGGTGGTCTTGCGGGGAGCGGTGGACCGGAACGGGGAGGACGTCACACGGACGGCCGGAGCGGACCTCGCACGGGCCGGGGCGAGCCTTGCGCAGGCCGGGGCGAGCCTCGTGCCGGCCGGAGCGGTCGTACCCCGCGTGGCGTTCATGACGCCGGCTCCGTCAGTTCGCGGTCCAGGGGGATGTCGGTGGTGACGGTCACCGCCGTGGGGTCCAGGTCGGCCGGGGCCGGCATCACGCTGCCGGGGAGCTGGACGGCGGCGGCGCCGTGGGCGACGGCGGAGGCGAGGGCGTCGGGGCCGGTGCCGCCGGCGATGAGGAAGCCGGCCAGGGAGGCGTCACCGGCACCGACGTTGCTGCGGACGGCGGACACCCGCGCGCTGCCGAACCACGCTCCGGCGTCCGACACCAGCAGCTGGCCGTCGGCGCCCAGGCTGGCCAGCACCGCGCGGGCGCCCATCGCGCGCACCTCCTCCGCCGCCTTGAGCGCGTCGCCCACGGTCGTCAGGGGGCGTGCGACGGCTTCCGCCAGCTCCTCGGCGTTCGGCTTCACGACGTCGGGCCGCGCGCGCAGCGCCTCCAGGAGCGCACGCCCTGAGGTGTCCAGCGCGATCCGCGCTCCCCCGGCGTGCGCCCGCGTGACGACATCGGCGTACCAGGAGGGTGTGAGCCCCCGGGGCAGGCTGCCGCAGCAGGCGATCCAGTCGGCGTCGCGGGATTGCGACCGGACGGTGTCCAGGAGGAGTTCCTGCTCGGACCGCGACAGCTCCGGACCCGGCGCGTTGATCTTCGTGAGGACGCCGTCGGCCTCCGCGAGCGCGATGTTGGAACGGGTGGCTCCGACCACCGGGACCGGCGCGACCTCGATGCCCTGCGCATGGAGCAGTTCGGCGATGAGCGCACCCGGCGCACCCCCCAGGGGCAGGACCGCGACCGTGCGCCGGCCGGCGGCGGCGACCGCGCGGGAGACGTTCACGCCCTTGCCGCCGGGATCCATCCGCTCGGTCTCGGCGCGGATGACCTCGCCGCGCTTGAGGGCCTGGACCTCGTAGGTGCGGTCCAGGGACGGGTTGGGGGTGACGGTGAGGATCATGCGCGCACTACTTCCGTGCCGCCGCGCTCGATGGCGGCGGTGTCTTCGGGGCTCAGCCCGCTGTCGGTGATCAGCAGGTCCACGTCGCTCAGGTCGCCGAAGCGGGCGAAGTGCTCCTGGCCGTGCTTGGAGGAGTCGGCCAGCAGCACCACGCGCCGGGCGGCGGCGACGGCGGCCCGCTTGACCGCGGCCTCGGCGAGGTCGGGGGTGGTCAGACCGTGCTCGGCGGAGAAGCCGTTGGCGGCGACGAACAGCACGTCGGCGCGGATCTCGCCGTACGCCCGGAGCGCCCAGGCGTCCACGGCGGCGCGCGTACGGTGCCGTACGCGCCCCCCGATCAGATGGAGCTGGATGCCCGGGTGGTCGGCGAGCCGGGCGGCGATCGGCAGGGAGTGCGTGACGACGGTGAGCCGCGCCTCCAGCGGGATGGCCGCGGCGACGCGTGCCACCGTCGTACCGGCGTCCAGGATCATCGTGCCCTCCGCCGGCAGTTCGGAGAGGGCGGCCTTGGCGATGCGGTCCTTCTCGTCGGCGGCGGTGGTCTCGCGCTCGGCGAGGTCCGGCTCGAAGTCGAGGCGGCCGGCCGGGATGGCACCGCCGTGCACCCGGCGGAGCAGACCGGCCCGGTCGAGAGCCTTCAGGTCACGGCGGATCGTCTCCGCGGTGACCTGGAACTCCTCGGCCAGCGACAGCACGTCCACCCGGCCGCCGTCACGGGCGAGCCGGAGGATCTCCTGCTGCCGTTCCGGTGCGTACATGTCCGTTCGCCTCCGCCTCGATGCCCGACCGATGTCCGACCATTTCCGGGTCATGCCCGAACGTGTGGTTTCACCGGCAGGCTACGCCCGGATTTCTGGAAAGTAAACAGATTCGGGCCCACTCTGGGCATGAACAGACGTGCGGCGGCTTCCCGCGGGCTCGGCACGGACCCCCGGCGCGGCCGGGGCAGCGCGAAGGCCCGGTACCGCACCGGTACCGGGCCCCTCGTCGCGCCTGGTCAGCGCGCCAGCGCGGGTTCCCTCTCCACCGCCGGCGCCTCCTCGGCCCCGCCCTCCCCATGCTGGGCCGGGCGCTTCGGCAGGGCGGACATCAGCAGGAAGATCACGCCCATGATCCCCGCGACCCACCACAGCGCGTGCTGGAAGGCGTGCACGAACGCCGGACCGACCTGGGGCGGGGGCAGCCGGTCGCCGATCCGCCCGAAGAAGACCACCGACACCAGCCCCAGCCCGAGCGCGTTGCCCATCTGCTGCACGGTGTTGATCAGACCGGACGCGGAACCGGCGTGCTCGCGCGGCACCTGTGAGAGCACCACGTCGGTCAGCGGGGCGACGATCAGGCCCATGCCGAGGCCCATCACGACCAGCGGCAGCGCCATCTGCCAGGAGGCGATGGCGAGGCCGTAGTGGCGGGCCTCCCACAGGTACAGCAGCACGCCCGCGCCCATCACCAGCGCGCCCGCCTGGAGCACCTTCCGCCCGAACCGGGGGACCAGTTGCTGCACGGACAGCCCGGCCGCCGTGGACACGGCGATCGAGAACGGCACCCCGGTCAGTCCGGCCCGCAGCGGGGTCCAGCCCAGGCCGATCTGCATGTACAGCGTCCAGACCAGGAAGAAGATGCCGAGCGCGACCCCGAAGACGGTCTGTACGGCGATGCCCGCGGCGAAGCTCTTCACCCGGAAGAGGGACAGTTCGACGAGCGGGGAACCGTCCCTGGCGGCCTTGCGTTTCTCGTACGACACCAGCGCCGCGAAGACGGCGAGCGCGCCGGCCATGCAGACGTACCCCCACAGCGGCCAGCCCAGCTCGCGCCCGCGGGTGAGCGGATAGAGCAGCATCAGCAGGCCCAGCGTGACCAGGGCGACGCCGACGAGATCCAGCTTGAGCGCCTTCGGGGCCCTGGACTCGGTGATGAAGCGACGGCCCAGCAGCCAGGCGAGGACACCGACGGGGAGGTTGATGAGGAAGATGGGCCGCCACGCCAGGCCGAACAGGTTCCACTCCGTCAGCAGCGCGCCGAGCAGCGGGCCGGAGACCGCGCCGAGGCCGACGATCGCGCCGAACAGGCCGAAGACCTTGCCGCGTTCGTGGGCCGGGAAGGTGGCGTGCATGATCGACAGCACCTGCGGCACCATCAGCGCGGCCATGCCGCCCTGGAGGATGCGGGAGGCGACCAGCATCTCCGGGTTGGCGGCGAAGCCGCACAGGGCGGAGGCGAGCGTGAAGCCGCCGATACCGATGAGGAACAGCCGCTTGCGGCCGTGGATGTCGCCGAGCCGCCCGCCGGTGATCAGACCCGCGGCGAAGGCGAGGGCGTAGCCGGCGGTTATCCACTGGATCTGGCTGACCGAGGCGCCCGCGTCGCGCTCGATGGACGGGATGGCGATGTTGACGATCGTCACGTCCACCAGGTCCATGAAGGCCGCGGTCATGACGATGGCGAGGGCGAGCCAGCGGGAGCGGTCGGCGGCCGGTGCGCGCAGTTCTCCGCGCCCCTGTGCGGTGGTGCTGTCGTTCGGGGTCATGGAGAGACCGTAGAACCGCATTAGGTCAGATCGTGTCCTACTTCTGCGGCATGCTCGGACCCATGACGACCGACACCCCAGCCCGGCTGCTTCAGCTCCTCTCCCTCCTCCAGACGCCCCGGGAGTGGCCCGGCGGTGAGCTGGCCGAGCGGCTCGGGGTGTCGCGGCGCACCGTGCGGCGGGACGTCGACCGGCTGCGGGAGCTGGGTTACCCGGTGCAGGCGACGAAGGGCGCGGACGGCGGGTACCGGCTGGTGGCGGGCAAGGCGATGCCGCCGCTGGTGCTGGACGACGAGGAGGCGGTCGCCATCGCGGTGGGGCTGCGGGCCGGCGCCGGGCACGCCGTGGAGGGGGTGGACGAGGCCTCCGTACGGGCCCTGGCCAAGCTGGAGCAGGTGCTGCCCTCCCGGCTGCGCCACCGGGTGTCCACCCTCCAGGCCGCGACCACGCCGCTGACCAGCGGGGACGGGCCGGGTATCGCCCCGGAGACGCTGACCGTGATGGCGTCGACCGTGGCGGGGCGGGAGCGGCTGCGGTTCGCCTACCGCGACAAGGACGGCAGCGCGTCCCGGCGGCTGACCGAGCCGCACCGGCTCGTGTCGACGGGCCGGCGCTGGTACCTGGTCGCGTACGACCTCGACCGGGCGGACTGGCGCACGTTCCGGGTCGACCGGGTGAGCGAGCCGTTCGCGACCGGGGTCCGCTTCGCGCCGCGGGAGTTGCCGACGGGGAGCGCCGCCGAGTTCCTGCGGCAGTCGATCCAGCGGCGACAGGAGACGTACGCGTTCGAGGTGCGGTTCGCCGCCCCCGCGGACCGGGTGTCCGGGCGCCTGCCGCGGTGGCTCGGGGTCCCCGAGGACGACGGCGCGGGCGGCTGCGTCCTGCGGGGCACCACGGGCGATCCCATGGAGTGGCTGGCGGTACGGCTGGTGATGGCCGACTGCGAGTTCTCGGTCCGCGAGCCGGGGGAACTGGTGGAGTGCGTGCGGGAGATGGGGGGCCGGTTGAGCAGGGCGGCCGACGCCGGGGGGAGGGCGTAGGGCGCTTCGCCGTTCCCGGGGGCCCGCCATGGCTCAGGGCGCCCTCACCGCTTCCGGGGCTCCCTCAAGGGGGCGCCCTTGCCGCTCCCCGGCGCCCTCACCGCTCCCCGGGTGCCCTCACCGCTCCCCCGCCCGGGCTTCCGCCGCGCCCCACTCGAAGGCGCGCAGCGCGCGCAGGTTGTGCAGGGCCAGGGCCGCCGGGCCGTCCGGGCCGGTGGGCGGGGTCGTCGTGGCGGCCCAGGACTCCACGGCCACGCGCACGGCGGCGCCGGCCACCGCCGCGGCGAAGCGGAGGTGTGGGGTGAGCGAGGCCGCTTTTCCGGCCGCCTCGGCCCGCCGCAGCAGGATCTCCCCGAGCGCCCCCTCCGACGTCTGGCACACCTCCGCCCAGACCTTGCGCAGGGCCGGGCTGGTGTCGGCGAGGCGGACCAGGGTGCGCAGCCATTCCCAGGACGCGGCCGAGACGCCGAGGCCGGGGGTGAGGGTGTGGTGGACGGCGTGCTCCAGGGCCTCGGGGAGGGTCAGATGGGCCGGGGCGGTGCGGACCGCCTCGGTCCAGCGCTGGGCGCCGGCCGCGTAGAGGGGGGCCACCGCCTCTTCCTTGGTGGCGAAATAGCGGTAGAAGGTGCGCGGTGCGATGCCCGCGGCCTGGGCGATGTCCTCGGCGCGGGTGGCCCGCAGGCCTTGCTGGACGAACAGGGCCGCCGCCGCCCGGGCGATCTCCATCCGGGTCTCGGCCTTCCGGCGTTCGGTGAGGGACAACGGTGCGGAGGGGGGAACCGGCTGGTCGGCGGCGCTGCGGGCGGTGCTGGTCTCGCTGGGAGTGGTGCTGGTCGCGCTGGGGGTGGTGCTCATCCCGGCAGGCTATGCCCGTGTGGCAGAATCTGCCATCCGGTGGTCCACCCCGGGGTTCAGGTACGGGGTGGGCCGCCTTTCCAGCACGTCAGGGCCGGACACGGCCCTCGACAGGGCAGCCCGAGCCCGTCGCGAGAGGAAGCCGGACTCCCCCGTCACGAGAAGAAGCCGGACTCCGGCGCCCGGGGGGGATAGGCGCCGAAGCCCGGCTGGGGAAGGTCCCGGCGCCGGGGGGGGATTGCGACGGGACGCGTGGTTCACGTGGGCCGGCCGAGTGGGGTCGGCCGGGGTCGTGCGGTGAGGTGGGGAGTGCGGTTCCCGGGGCCCGCTCCTGGGCCCGGAAGGGTTGTTCCCTCGGGCCCAGCGGTTGAAGCGATGGGACCGCGCCATGTTTGCGCCGTCTTTCGCCACCGGGCGTACGCCCCGTGCATCCCCTGCGTCACGCCGCCGCGTCGAAACCGGTCTGGCGGGCCAGCTTCTTCAGCTCCAGCAGCGCGTGCTTCTCGATCTGCCGGATCCGCTCACGGGTGAGGCCGTGTTCCTTGCCGACCTCGGTCAGGGTGCGTTCGCGGCCGTCCTCGATGCCGTACCGCATCTTGATGATGGAGGCCGTGCGCTGGTCCAGGCGGCCGATCAGGTCGTCCAGTTCCTCGCTGCGCAGCAGGGTCATGACGGACTGCTCGGGGGAGACCGCCGAGGTGTCCTCCAGCAGGTCGCCGAACTGGGTCTCGCCCTCGTCGTCCACCGACATGTTCAGCGAGACCGGGTCGCGGGACCAGTCGAGGACGTCCGTGACGCGCTCCGGCGTCGAACCCAGCTCCGCGGCGATCTCGGCCGGCTCCGGCTCACGGCCGTGCTCGCGGTTGAACTCGCGCTGCACACGGCGGATGCGGCCCAGCTCCTCCACCAGGTGGACGGGGAGCCGGATCGTGCGGGACTGGTCGGCGATGGAGCGGGTGATCGCCTGCCGGATCCACCAGGTGGCGTACGTCGAGAACTTGAAGCCCTTGCGGTAGTCGAACTTCTCGACGGCGCGCACCAAACCGGCGTTGCCCTCCTGGATCAGGTCGAGCAGCGGCAGACCGCTGCGCGGGTAGCGTCGGGCGACCGCGACGACCAGGCGGAGGTTGGAGCGGATGAAGACGTCCTTGGCCCGCTCACCGGCGGCGACCAGGGCCTCCAGCTCCTCGCGGGTGGCGTCCGTCTTGGACTCCTCCTCGCCGTCGAGGACCTGCCGCGCGAACACACCCGCCTCGATGGTCTGGGACAGCTCCACCTCCTTGGCCGCGTCGAGCAGCGGCGTACGCGCGATCTCGTCGAGGTACATGCCGACCAGGTCGCGGTCTGCGATCTCGCCGCCATGAGCGCGAACACTGCTTGCCGAGTCGGCCGTCTCGCCGGTGGCGGACTGACGACGGGCGACGGCACGGGTTGCCATGCGTGCTCCCTTGCGATGGTGGGCTGGCGGGTGGTCCTGGCGAACGCTCGGCACTGAGGGGGGAGTCCCTGGGACTCGCTCACTCGCTCTCGCTCCGAGACTCTCTCCGAGTGCCCTGCATCCGTGGGAAACAACGACTGGAATCCGGACAGAATTCCCAACCCGCCCCCCAATTTTTCTGATCATGCAGTACCCTGTCCGCCACGCTGGGAGGCGAGATGCCGCCGGAACACACTGAGGCGCAGGTCAGACCGGGAGTCGAGGCGGACCTCGATGCCCTCACCGCGATCTACAACCACTATGTGCGTGAGACGGCCATCACATTCGATACCGCGATCTTCACTCCGGAAGAGCGCCGCCCTTGGCTGCTCTCCCACCCGGAAGACGGCCCGCACCGGCTGATGGTTGCCACGGACGCGGAGTCACAGGAGATTCTGGGGTACGCCACATCCAGTCCTTACCGGCCGAAGCCGGCGTACGCGACGTCCGTGGAGACCTCGGTGTACGTCGCCCCGCACGCCGGCCGCAGGGGGATCGGCACCCTGCTCTACGGCGCCCTGTTCGACGCCCTGGCCGGGGAGGACGTGCACCGCGCCTACGCGGGCATCGCCCAGCCCAACGAGGCCTCGACCCGCCTCCACGAGCGCTTCGGCTTCGCGTACGTCGGCACGTACCGCGAGGTGGGCCGCAAGTTCGGCCGCTACTGGGACGTGGCCTGGTACGAGAAACCCCTCTAGCCCGGCCGGGCCGTCACCTCATCCGAACTGCACCGACCGCTTCGCCATTCCCATCCAGAACCCGTCGATCACCGACTTCTGGGCGTCCAGCTCGCCGCCCGCCTCCGCCGCGCCCATGGTCACGAAGAGCGGGGCGAAGTGCTCGGTGCGCGGATGGGCGTAGCGGCCGGCCGGGGCCTTGTTCAGGAAGTCCAGCAGGGCGTCCCAGTCGCGGGCCTCCAGGGCCCGCCGCCCCCAGTCGTCGAACTCGGACGACCAGCTGGGCACGCCCCGGCCGGCGTACCGCAGGGCGGCGAGGTTGTGGGTGAAGAACCCGGAGCCGACGATCAGTACGCCCTCGTCGCGCAAGGGGGCGAGCTTGCGGCCGATGTCCATCAGGCGCACCGGGTCGAGGGTGGGCAGGGAGATCTGCAGGACGGGGATGTCGGCGGCCGGGAACATCTCGACGAGGGGGACGTAGGCGCCGTGGTCGAGGCCCCGGTCGGGGATGTCCTGGACGGGGATGCCGGGGGCGCGCAGCAGCTTGCGCACGGACTCGGCGAGCGCGGGGGCGCCGGGGGCGGCGTACCGGACCCGGTAGTAGTGCTCGGGGAAGCCCCAGAAGTCGTAGACGAGCGGGACGGTCTCGACCGCGCCGAGGGCGAGCGGGGCCTCCTCCCAGTGCGCGGAGACCATGAGGATCGCCTTGGGGCGGGGCAGGTCCGCGGACCAGGCGGCGAGCTGTCCGGGCCAGACGGGGTCGTCGGCGAGCGGCGGGGCGCCGTGGCTGAGGTACAGGGCGGGCATGCGCTCCTGGGCGGTGGCGGACATCGCGGCGGCTCCCAGTGGTCCACGTACTTTAACTCTCAAGCTTTCTTCCGAAACTCTACGCGCGATTTGTTCAAGTTTCAAGGAGCTGGCTCGTACAGTGGGAGATATGAACACGGCACCCGACTCCGCCGCCGCAGGCCACCGCTGGCTCACCGACGAGGAACAGCGCGTCTGGCGCGCCTACCTGCACGCCACCACCCTGCTGGAGGACCACCTCGACCGGCAGTTGCAGCGCGACGCGGGCATGCCGCACATCTACTACGGGCTCCTCGTCGCCCTCGCCGAGGCGCCACGCCGCCGGCTGCGGATGACCGAGCTGGCGATGAAGGCCAAGATCACCCGCTCCCGGCTCTCGCACGCGGTCGCCCGGCTGGAGAAGAACGGCTGGGTACGCCGCGAGGACTGCCCCTCCGACAAGCGCGGCCAGTTCGCCGTCCTCACCGACGCGGGCCAGGAGGTGCTGCGGCGCACCGCGCCCGGCCATGTGACCGCCGTACGGCAGGCGCTCTTCGACCGGCTGAGCCCGGAACAGCAGAAGGCCCTCGGCGAGATCATGGAGATCGTCGCCGAGGGCCTCCAGCCCGACGAAGCGGGTGCGGACCTGCCCTGGCTCCGCTAGATCAGCGGCAGACCGGTCGTACCGTACGGCCGGTCAGTGGGCCACCGCCGGGACCGGGTCAGTGGGCCACCACCGGGACCGGCACCTCGTCCTCGACGCCGTCGCCGGAAGCCACCGCGGTGGCGCCGGGACGGCCGGCGTTGACGAAGGTGAAGGCGATCAGGGCGGCGAGCGCCAGGATGCCGACGGCGAACCAGATCGCGGTGCTGTAGCCGTGCACCTGGCCCTGGAGCATCACCAGCTGCTGCTGCGGCTTGGCCGTGGCACCGGCGATGTGGTCCTTGATGTACGAGGTGGTCGCCGAGGCAGCGATGGTGTTCAGCAGGGCGGTGCCGATCGCGCCGCCGACCTGCTGCGAGGTGTTGACCATCGCGGAGGCGACACCGGCGTCCCGGGGCTGGACCCCCTGGGTGGCCAGGGACATCGCCGGCATGAACGCCGTGCCCATGCCGAGGCCGAGCAGCACCATCGCGGGCAGCAGCAGGGCGCCGTACGACGAGTCGATCTCCAGCTGGGTCAGCAGCAGCATGCCGATCGCGGCGACCAGGAAGCCGGGGCCCATCAGCAGGCGGGCCGGGACGCGGGTCATCAGCCGGGTGCCGATCTGGGTGGAGCCGGTGATCATGCCGGCCACCATCGGCAGGAACGCGAAGCCGGTCTTGACCGGCGAGTAGCCCTTCACGACCTGGAGGTAGTAGGTCAGGAAGAGGAACAGGCCGAACATGCCGATGATCGCGAGACCGAGGGAGAGGTAGATCCCGCCGCGGTTGCGGTCGGTCACCACGCGCAGCGGCAGCAGCGGGGCCTTGACCTTGGCCTCGACGACCGCGAACCCGGCCAGCAGCACCACGGACGCGACGAACATCGACACGGTCACCGCGTCGCCCCAGCCGTCGGACTCGGCGCGGGTGAAGCCGTAGACCAGCGCGACCAGGCCGAGGGTGGACAGCAGGACGCCGGGGATGTCGAGCGGGTTGCGGTTGCGGCCGCCCTCCGGCTCACGGATGACGAAGTAGGCACCGGCCGCGGCGACCACCGCGAAGGGCACGTTCACGAAGAAGGTCCAGCGCCAGTCCAGGTACTCGGTGAGGAACCCGCCGAGGATCAGGCCGACGGCACCGCCACCGCCCGCGATGGCGCCGTAGATGCCGAACGCCTTGGCCCGCTCCTTGGCGTCGGTGAACATCACCGCGAGCAGGGACAGCGCGGCCGGGGCGAGCAGCGCGCCGAAGACGCCCTGGAGGGCGCGGGCGCCGAACATCATCGCGCCGGTGGTGGCGGCACCGCCGAGCGCGGAGGCGGCGGCGAAGCCGGCGAGGCCGAGCACGAAGGCGCGCTTGCGGCCCCACAGGTCGGCGATCCGGCCACCGAAGAGCAGCAGGCCGCCGAAGGCGAGGGCGTAGGCCGTGACGACCCACTGCCGGTTGCCGTCGGATATGCCGAGGTCGGTCTGGGCGGAGGGAAGGGCGATGTTCACGATGGTGGCGTCGAGGACGACCATCAGCTGGGCGAGCGCGATGAACACGAGCGCCTTCCAGCGGTTGGCGTCTCCGCTCGGAGCGGCGGCGCCGGGAGCCTTGAGGGCTGCTTCGGACATGGAGATACCCACTTCGGGACTTCGTGACGGAGAAGTTCGGGACTTCGTGACAGAGAAGGTCGGGACTTCGTGAAGGAGAAAGGTGACGAGAGGCGTGGCGGAAAAATGACGAGAAAATGACGGAAAACGGAGTACGGCGGAAAGGTGAGGAGGCCGTGCTACGGAAGGTGGACTGGGTACGGGAGCAGAACTGATCGGTCAGGCGTCGGTCAGGAGTCGCGCAGCTCCCTGATGTTCACGGCCTGGCCCGGCAGGACCGAGCGGGCGGGGGCCCGCAGACCGTCGAGGAACAGCTGCAGATGACGGTGGACGAACCGGTCGCCGCGCATGCAGTCCGTGCCGGCCGGGGGCCGGCTCAGCTGGGCCACGACGATCATCAGATCGCCGACCCCGACGTCCGGCCGGAGCTGCCCGGCCGCCTTGGCCCGGCCCATGACCTCCTCCACGAGCTGCTCGACGCGCTCGCGGGAGGCCTCCAGGTCGGGGTGGTGCTTGTCGAAGGTGCTGGACACCATGGGGCACAGCGCGCTGATCCGCTCGTCGGCGGCGGCGTGCACGAAGCGCTCCAGGGCGGCGAAGGCGTCCCCGGTCTCCGCGAGGGCCAGCTCGGCCGCCTCGGCCGTGCGGTCCATCACGGAGCACACGACCTCGCGGACGAGCGCGTCGCGGTCGGGGAAGTTGCGGTACACCGTGGCGTTGCCGACGCCGGCCCGGCGGGCGATCTCGTCCAGCGGCACGTCCGGACCGTGCTCGACGAACATCTCGCGGGCGGCGGTGACGATCCGCTCCCGGTTGCGCAGGGCGTCGGCGCGCGGCCGGGGCGCCTTGCGCACGGAGGGGGCGGTCGTGGCGGTCACGGTGAACTCCTCGGGTCGGTCGGGTCCTGCGTCGGTCTGGTCCTGCGTCGGTCGGATCCTGCGGGAGCGCCGCGGGGGCGGTCGCACAGCGGTGCGTCGGCGACCGCGCGCCTCGGCTACTCGGCACGTCGGCGTCGAGCACGCGACGGTGAGCGCCCGCGCCGGCCGCGATCCGGGGAGCCGGTCCCCGTTTCAGCCGGACACAGGGCTAAACGGGGAAACCGTCCCCGGTTATTTCCCGGCCGCCGAGAGAAACGGTGTGACCTGAGACACAATCACCACCCGCTGGGATTCACCCCGCTGCGGCCCCGCTTTCCCACGATCGGTCTCCTCCAGCGCGCGCCCGCCGCCCCGCCGACACAGGGTGAGCGCAAGGGTGCAGCCGGAGACCGGCGGCTGCCGTGGCGCGAAAGGTCCCTGCATGCAGCCGCAGCCGCAGCCCCGCCCCCGCCGCCGCATACGCCCGCGCCGGGTTGCCGCCCTGTCGATGGTGACCGCACTGACCCTCGCGGTCAGCACCTCGGCCGGGACCGGGAACCTGACGGCGCCCGCCTCCGCCGCCGGGCCGGTCAACCTGGCCCGCAACTCCGCGCTCGTACCCTGCATGATCCATGGCGGCCTGGACGTGCAGATGACCGAGGGCCTGCCCACCCCGTCCGGATACTCCCGCTCCACCGGCACCGTCCGCGCCCTGACCCTGATGGTGGACTTCCCCGACGCCCCCGGACCGGGCAACGCGATGGACCGCTTCCACGAGTTCTTCCCGCAGACCCAGGAGTGGTTCCGCACCGCGTCGTACGGCCGTCTCGACTACCGCCCCGAGACCCCCGTCACCACCTGGCTGCGCATGCCGAAGACCTTCCAGGCGTACGGCATAGAGCGCGGCGCGCCCTTCGACCCCGGCTACCGGAACCTGGTGCAGGACATCGTGGCCGCCGCCGACCCGGCGGTGGACTTCCGCGACTACGACCTGCTGAACGTGCTCATCACCCCGAACGCCGGCCCCTCCGCCCTGGACACCGTGCTCTCCGTGACCTTCGCCGGGAACGACGACGCCCCCGTCGCCGACGGCGTCCGCATCTCCAACGCCTCCTTCGTCTACTCCCGCCAGGACGACGGCTCCGGCTCCTACGCCCGCACCGGCTACCGGGTGCTGCCCCACGAGAACGGCCACACCTTCGGCCTGCCCGACCTGTACACCCAGCAGGGCGGGGGCGCGGTCGGGCACTGGGACATCATGAGCGAGGACTGGGGCGCCAACAACGACCTGCTCGGCTGGCACAAGTGGAAGCTGGGCTGGCTGGACGGCGGCCAGGTCGGCTGCGCGGCGGCGCGGGGCAGCGCCGAGTACACCCTGTCCCCGCTGTACAGGCCGGGCGGCGGAAAGCTCGTCCTGGTGCCGGTCACCGCGCGCAGCACCTACGCGCTGGAGGTCCGCGCGCAGGGCGGCAACGACGAGGCGGTGTGCGGCCCGGGCGTCCTCATCTACAAGGTCGACGGCACCGTCGACACCGGCCGCGGCCCGATCACGGTCTACGACAGCCACCGCAGCAGCGGCGGCTGCACCCGCAGCCCCAACGTCCACGCCGAACTCTCCGACGCCCCCTTCACCCCCGGCGAAACCTTCAAGGACCCCCGCCACGGCATCACCGTCCAGGTCCTGAGCACGGACGACGAGGGGAACTACCGGGTGCGGATCACGAGGGGGGCGGGAGCGGGTACAGGGGTCTGAGAGCCGGGCCGGGGGCTTGCTCACGGGTTGCCCGCGGCTTGCCGACCGGGGTTTACGGTAGGCGTGCCCCGATGGGAAGCCGTACCGGAGAGACGATGCCCGCGATGACCGCAGTGGATGCCGACGCCCGCGCCGGGGCCGGGACGCCGGCGGAGGCGGTCGGACCGCTGGTACGCGGAATCGCGGTGCTACGGCGGCTCACCGAGGCGGGCGGCACGCTGAGCCCGAGCGCGCTGGAGCGGTCCACCGGCCTCGCCCGCTCCACGGTGGACCGGATCACCGGCACCCTCGGCCGCATGGGCTACGTCCGCCTCGACGGCCGGGACGTCGTCCTCACCCCCCGCGTGATGGAGCTGGGCAACGCCTACCTGGCCGCGCTGCGCCTGCCCGCACTGCTCGACGCGAGCGCCGACGCCCTCGCCGACGACCTGGACGAGTCGGTGTCGCTCGCGGTCGCCGACCTCGACGGCATCCGCTTCATCCACCAGGCCACCCGCCGCCGCGCGCTGTCCGTCAGCTTCCGCATCGGCGACCTGCTGCCGGCCGAACGGACCGCGCCGGGCGCGCTGTTCGCGGCCGAGTGGACGCAGACGGACTGGACCCGCTGGCGCGAACGCCGGTCCGCCGACGCACAGGACGCGTCCTTCCCCGCCGTACCCCCGAGGGCGGCCCCCGCGGACGACGCCTCCCTCATGGCCTCCTTCACCGAACGGGCGGAGCGGGCGCGCCGGGACGGCTGGGCCGTGGACGACCAGCTGATCGAGCCGGGCCTGGTCGCGGTGTCCGTACCGGTACGGGACCCCGGCACCGGCCGCGCGGCCTGCGTGGCGAGCGTGGTCAGCCACACCAGCCGGCACTCCGCGGCGGACCTGCGCACCAGCCTGCTGCCCCGGCTGCGTACGGCGGTCGAGGCGATGGAGGCGGACCTGCGCACCGCACCCGCGCCCGAGCCGGGCCCCGCACCCGCGGGCCTCGCGACCTGGACCACGGCGTCCAAGCACGCACTCGGCCGGGACTTCGTGGAATCACTGGCCCGGGGTCTGACGGTGCTGACGGCGTTCGGCGAGGGCCGCCCGGCGCTGTCCCTCACGGAGGTGGCCCACGCCACCGGCCTGACCAGGGCCACCGCGCGCCGGGCCCTGCTCACCCACGAGCACCTGGGCCTGGTGGCGGCACACCCCGACCGCACCTTCACCCTCACCCCGCGCGTCCTGGACCTCGGCTTCCCGGCCCTTTCCCGGACGTCCCTACCCCGCCTGGCCGAACCGCACCTGCGCGCCCTGGCGGAGGAGATACGGGAACCGACCGCACTGGCGGTGCTCACGAGCGGCGGCAAGGAGATCCAGTACACGGCCGGCGCGGGCACGAGCCGGGTCCTGACCGTACGCATCACCGTCGGCACCCGGCTCCCGGCCACCGCGACCTCCCTGGGTCGCGTCCTCCTCGCGGACACCGCCGCCCCCCTGTCCCCCACGCTCGCCGAGGTCCGCTCCCAGGGCTACGCCCTGGTCGACGAGGAACTGGAATCGGGCCTGCGGTCCATCGCCGTACCGGTACGGGACCGCACGGGCCGTACGGTGGCCGCCGTCGACATCTCCACCCACGCGGCCCGCCGCACCCTGCGGGACTGCGTCCACGACCTGCTCCCCGCCCTCCACGCGACAGCGGCCCGCATCCAGCGGGACCTCCACACCGCATCCCGCTTCACCCACGTCCCCCCGTCCTGATCCGGTACCCTGTGGACCGAGCACACGCCTTCGTAGCTCAGGGGATAGAGCACCGCTCTCCTAAAGCGGGTGTCGCAGGTTCGAATCCTGCCGGGGGCACAGAGAAGCACCAGGTCAGGAGCCCTTCCGTCCAGCGGACGGGAGGGCTCCTGCGCTTGCAGCACACATATGGCACACATGCCGTGCGCGCGGATGGTGGGGAGCTGTGCAGGATGGCCGTCAGGGACGAGCTGGCCCGGCGCCGGTACGAGAAGCTGGTCGACCGGCTTGAATCGCTGATGCGGGCGGCCCTGAAGCCGCAGTACAAGGGCTACTACGGGCAGCTGATCCTGAGCGCCGACGATCTTGCGGAGATGGGCGAGCTCAAGGACGTCCGGCGTGCCGCTCGGGAGGCGGGGCGTCGCCTCGGCTGGAAGACGACCACCCACCTCGTCGGTGGCCGGCTCTTCGTGCTCGACGAGCGGGAGGTCCCCGAGGAGATCGAGCGTCTGGCTGGCGATGAGGCTGCTGCTGCGATCGATCGAGCCCGGCAGGAAAGCCACCGGCCGCGCGGCTGACCTGATCCGGGGGAGACGCAAGGGGCCCCCACCGCATCAGCGCGGTGGGGCGGCCCCTTCGGTTACGGCTACCCAGCACGGATCAGACACACATCACGCGGCATCTTCCTCCAGGGCAGCCACCGCCTCAGCGGCTCGCAAGCCTTCCGCTCGGCCTTCTCCAGCTTGGCCTTCGCCTTGGCCAGCTGCTTTTGGCACGGCGCTTGTGCATCTTCTTCGAGACCTCGTCCAGGCGGTCCGGGAAGAGGTGGCCATAGGTGTCCAACGTCAGGGTCGCGGACTTGTGGCCCAACATCGTCTGTACGACGTTGACGTCCGCGCCGCTGGCGATGGCCAGCGAAGCCGCCGTGTGCCGCAGCTTGTGCGGGGTGACCTTGAGGTGCCCCGGCCCGGCCTTCACGACCGCCGGTGCGAAGAACCGCTGACGGAAGTTGCGAGCCCGCAGCGGTCCGCCCTGCGGCGCGGTGAAGAGCAACTCCTCATCTCCCCGGCCCTGGACGTGGGGCTTCAACTCCTGTGCCAGGAACCGCGGGATCGGTACCGACCGGCGCTCGTGGTTCTTGGGGGTGTCGAGGTAGAGCTTGCCGTTGTCCTCGGCGTACGCCTCGACGATGTGCGCTCGGCAGGCGTCCAGGTCCACGCGGCCCACCTTCAGCGCGGACGCCTCGCCCCAGCGCAGGCCGGTGTAGGCCAGCAGCAGGATGAACACCCGGTAGGCGCCTGACGCGTTGGCCAGCGCGTCGACCTGCATGTCGTCGAGATACACGTGGTCAGCCGGCGCCGCCTTCGGCAGGGGCACGCCGACAGCCGGGTTGACCGCCAGGCGACGAGCCTTGACCGCGTAGCCGAGGACACGACTGAGGACGACGTACGCCTTGCGGACCGAACGGGGCTGAGCTTTCTGCCGCCGGTCGCCTCGCCGGACAACAGGTCCGCGAGCCACTCGGCGATGTCCTCGAACTGGATGCGGTCCAACGGAGTGGTGCCCCACCGGGGGATCACGTGGACATCGAGAACGCCGCGGTAGCGGCCCCGGGTCGAACGCTCGAGATGGATCTGCGCGGCCAGCCAGGACTCCGCTCGGGGACCGGGATGTGCCGGCGCATGAGGGGCCGGGCCGCCTGGAGGGCGAGGCCGGCGTCGCCGAAGGCCACCAGGGCGCTGAGTTCGTGCAGGGCGACATTGGTCGGGCTGAAGGTGGCCCAGGCGTCTGGCCTGTCCAGAGTGACGTACCGGGAGACTTCCTTCGCCTCGGTGAGGAATCCCTTGGTGGCGGCGCGGTCACCGCGACTGCTGACCGCGGTCACGCCGCGCAGGAGCAGCAGTCCCACGGCAGCGAGGTACTTCGGGGAACGCCGGTCGTAGGAGCCGGTGAGCTGGTCGGCGGTGTGCCGGACCAGGGTGACAGCTTCGGTGGCGTGCTTCTCGCGGACCAGGACATGGGCCTGGACACGAACGCTGGAGGCGAGGACCACCGGATTCCCCGAGCGTTCGGCTTCGGACATCGCCCGGCCGACGGCGAGCCACGCGTTGCCCTGATCGTGCTGCTTGAGGAGCAGGCTGGTTGCGGTCTGATACGCCGTGGCCAGCAGCCCGGACACGGTGTCCCTGTCCGTCGCATCGCCGGCGGCCAGTCGCAGATCGGCGATCAGGCCCGGGAGGGTGCGCTCCAGCTCCGTGTAGTGACAGGTGTGGAAGAGCCTGAGCGCTGCCCCGACTCGTTCGTGCAACACGGTGGTGTCCTGTGGGCCACCGGGGCCTGCCGGGCCGGGACCGGGCAGGAGGGCCTGGACGAGGGCGGTGTGCGAGGCGGCAGAGCCGGCCGGGGTCGCGAGCGCCGCGATGCTCGCGGCGAGGAAGGAGCGGCGGTGCATGTCATCAGCTTCTGGATCGGTGGCGGAGGCGTCCTGAGTGAAGGCGAGGCCCAACTCATCTGGCGGGATGTTCAGTTCCTGCGCGATGGCACGTAGTACGCGGATGTCCTCCGTGCCGCGACCGCTCTCCAGACGGCTCACCTTGGACTGGTGATACCCGAGCGCTGCGGCCACGTCGTGCTGTGAACGCCGCTGTAACACCCGTGCCCGACGGATCCGGTCTCCGATCCGTCTCGCTTCCCCATGCGCATCGGCCATCTGCCACGGCTCCCTCCGCCGTCGCTGATCCTGCCTGCTCAATCGAGCATAGATCAGCCGTAGTTGGCGGTGATGCAGCTCCTGCATAACTCATGCAGCGCCCGCACCCGGGCTAACCACTCACCGCGACGGACTGGTTGCTTGAAGTGGCCGCACCTACTCCGGGAGGCCACTCATGGAAGTGCACCAGCTCACTCTCTCCGTACCCGCAACGCCCGCCGCAGCGACCGCCCTCCGGCACCAGGCCGTGGACGCCATAGCGGGTTGGGACGCGGGGCTGGGCACCGAGGTGATGCACACGGCCGAACTCGTGATCAGCGAGCTCGTCACCAACGCGGTCCAGTACACCGACACCGGATCGGTCTCGCTCACGGTGTGTCTCGACGAGGACGTCCTGCGGATCGAGGTCTGCGACGCGAGCCCGGTGCTGCCGCAGCCCGGCCTGCCCGATGCGGACAGCGAAGGCGGCCGGGGTCTGTTCCTCGTCGCCGCTCTCGCCGACCGGTACGGCGCCGAACCTGCGGAGGGCGGCAAGCGCTGCCGGGCCGAGATCGACCTGACCACCAGACCAAACCAGGAAATCGCCTTCGCCTTTCCCCTGCAGAGGAGTTGATGATGACGACCACCCGCGCCCCTGGCGTGGCCGCCGAGGTGATCGCCGTACGCCCCGGACCGCCGCTCGCCGGCACCGTACGCGTCGACGGCTCCAAGAACGCCGCTTTACCGCTTCTGGCCGCCGCGTCGGCTCTCGGCCGCCCTGTTCGGCTGAGCAACGTCCCGGACAGCACAGACGTCCGGATCATGCTCGCTCTGCTGCAACAGGCGGGCTGGCATGTCGCGCAGCCTCTGGGCGAGCCCACCACCGCGGTGATCCTGCCCACGGAGGTACGCCGGGGACTACCCGACCTGGCGCAGGCCGCCCGCATCCGCGCCTCCTACTACCTCGTCCCCGCGCTGCTCGCGCTTTACGGCCAAGCGCGGCTGCCCTGGCCGGGCGGCTGCCGCATCGGCACCCGCGGGATGGAGCTGCACTTCAAGGTGTACGAGGCGTTCGGAGACCGGAGCGAGCAGGACAGCTCCGGATACCGCGTGGAGGCCGTCACGCCTCACACCGGCACCGTCTCACTCGTACTGCCCTTCCGCTCACGCGGTGCGACCGTGGCTGCGACGCTGCGCGCCCTCACGACCAACCGGCCCCTGCAGCTGGGCCAGCCCAACCTTTCGCCGGAGGTCCTGTGCGTGCTCGACGCTCTCAGGTCCGTGGGCTGGGAGACCCGCGCCAGCGAGCATCTACTCACCCTTTCACCGCCGTCCTTGCCGCCGACCGACGCCGCTGTCTGGGCGGTACCCGGCGACAAGATCGAGGCGGCCACACTGGCCTGCGCGATCGCCGCCACACGCGGTACCGCGCGCATCGCCGGCGTGCAGGACAAGGACGTAGGCCCGTTCCTGGCCGTCCTTCACCGGCTCGGTATCCCCGCCGACGCGGAGCCGGACGGTGTTTCCGTGAACGCCCAGGAAGCACACCCCACCGGTCGCCCTCTCAGGGCCATCGCCTCCCTCAGCCCAACCGGCCTGGACGCCGACTTCGAACCACCGCTCATGGTGCTCGCCCTCGGGCTCCCTGGCACCCACCTGTTCGCCGACGCCATCAACCCCGGCCGCCACGGCAACCTTGCTGCCACAGTTGGCCCGCCTGGGCGCCGAGATCGACGAGATCTCCCCCACCGAATGCCGTCTGACCGGCCCCCAGCAGCTGACGGGCGCAGGAGTGGAGGCCACCGACATCCGCACCGTCTCCGCCCTCATGGTCGCCGGCCTCACCGCCCGAGGCATCACCACCATCGGCGGCCTCGACCAGTTGCGCCGCGGCCACGCCGACCTGTCTGGCAAACTGCGCACCCTGGGCGCCGACATCTGCGAGGTCACGCCATGACCGTCGGCGCTCGACTTCTGAGCCAGATCGTTGCCACGACCGACGTCCACTCCGCCTTCGACAATGCCGCACCGTTCCTGACCCATCTCCACGCGCTCCGGCCACCTCGCTCACCGTGGACTGCGGCGATTTCTTCGAAGGCAGCGGCTACTACCGCCTCGCTCACGGCACGATCGAACGGGAGATCCTACTCAAGCTCTACGACGTACTGGCCCCTGGAAACCACGGCTGGCCCCACCACTTCGAACCCGACCTCCATCGGCGCACTGTCTGCGCCAACGCCGTCGATGCCGACACCGGCGACGCGCTCTTCCGCCGCCTCTACATCGCCAACATCAGTGACCGGCGCGTCGGTGTGACCGCCGTGATCGGCCGGCAAGCATTCCACTCGATCCCCGTTGCCCAGCGGGCCGGCCACTGCGTCATCGGTCATCGATCCTGTCCAGGCCCTGCGCGAGCTGAGGCTCGCCCACCACCACGAGGTGGACAGCTGGGTCCTGCTCAGCCACTCCTCCTTCGAGGAGGACCGCAAACTCGCGGCGGCCTGCCCCTTTCTCGACGTGATCTTCGCCGGGCACTGCCACAGCGATCAGTACGGACCGGTCCGCGTCGGCGACACCCTCGTCGTCAAGGGCCGCGAACTCGCCGACGGCTATGCGATCGCCACGCCCGTGGGCACAGGATGGGGTGCGGGCACCACATGCTTCCCGGATAGGTCCCCGAGCGCCGTTCCGACGGAGCTTGTGCGCCTTCACTCCCACATCGAGGACATCAAGCAGCAGCTGACCAGCGTCCTCGGCACGATCCGACCGGGCTACCGTCATCAGACCCTCGACCGGCGCGGCTTGCTCCTGGACCTCACCGCCCGCCTGCACACGGCGCTCGGCGCGGACGCGGTCATCCTCAACGAGACCGCGCTGCGCTCCGCCCCACTGGGCGAGACCCTCACCCAGGGCGACCTGGCCTCCATCGAGCCGTTCGCCAACCAGCTGGTGCACGCCCACCTGCCGACGCCGGACGCAGCGACCTCCGTGGCCTCCTGTCGCGTCTGACCGCCCAGACCGGCCCGCTTGTCACGGCCCCCGATCCCCTGCCGGACGCCATCACCACCGTGCTGACCACGGACTACCTCGCCGACACCTACCTCGGCGAACGCACTCACGAGGCCGGTCTGCGTCTGGACCAGACCGTCCAGCACGTCCTCACCGCTCGGTTCCCTGACACTGCGGATGGAGGCAACTAATGATCCTGACCGGTCCCGAGATCACCGCTGCCGCTCACGACGGTCGCCTCCGCATCACCCCGTTCGCCGCCGACCAGGTCAACCCCAATAGCTACAACGTGCGTCTGGGGCCGACCCTGATCACCTACACCAGCATGGTCCTGGACGCCCACCGTCCCAACCCGACCCGCGAAATCACCCTCGGGCCGGATGGGCAGGTTCTCCAGCCCGACGAGCTCTCCCTCGGCCACACCCTCGAAGAGGTCGGCTCCGACACCTTCGTCCCGCTGCTGTTCGGCCGCTCTTCCGTCGGCCGGCTCGGACTGTCCGTCGAGATCACCGCACCCATCGGCGACATCGGATTCCACGGTCAGTGGACGCTCATGCTCAACCCGATCCGACCACTGCGGGTGTACCCGGGCATGAAGATCGGGCAGATCATGCTCTTCGTCGCCACCGGCGCCATCGACCTCTACCGGGGCAAGTACCAGGCTGCAACGGGCCCACAGCCCTCTGCCTACTGGCGTCACATCGCCCGACTTCGGGCGGTGACATCGTGATCCTCACCGGCCATCGCCGCCGCGGTCCAGGCCGGCGAGACCACCATCGACCCGTACGAGCCCAGCCGCCTCTCTCCCAACCCCTACGACTGGCGGCTCGGCGACACGATCCGCATCTGCGACAGCGACGTCCTCGACGCCGCAGCGCCCACCGCGTACACCGAGCAGCCCATCCCCAACGCCGGTCTGGTGCTGCGCCCTGGCCTGTTGTACCTGGGCATCACGCTGGAGCGGACCGGCTCGGAGACGTACGCGCAGATGCTGAACGGCGACCGCACCACCGGCTCCCTGGGCGTCTGGGTCCACGTGTCGGCCCCGCTCGGTCACCAAGGTCACGCGATCCGCTGGACGCTGGAGATGCGCGTTGCCCGACCGGTGCGCGTGTATCCGGGCATGACCTTCGGCAAGCTCCTCTTCCTCACCCCATTCGGCGCCCCGGCCAGCTACCAGCAGCAGCCCGCCAAGTACGCGGCCACAGACGGCATCGACATCTCCCGCCTTTACGAAGAGATCCGTGGAGGAGTCCGGTGAACTCCCCTTCGGCCGGCGGCCCTCTGGCTGTCACCTTCCTGGATCTCCCTGCGGGTAGCCCTGGCGGCAGCGTCGAACTCTTCCTCGATCTCTACACCGGAGACCAACCTCTCAGCCCGGCCCGCGCCTTCATGCTGACATCACCTGGCACCCGGCCCCCGCTCCCGGCCGGACTCAGTCTGCTGCCCGTCGCCGGCAAGTGCCTGGAAGGCATCGCATTCGCTCGCTACGTCCAAGCGCTGCGCAAGGCCCTCGCCGCCGCTGTCGACCCGGCGCAAGTCGGCGTCCTGCATCTACAGCACTCACCTTCGGTGCCACCCCAGCGCTGATTCGAGCACTGCCCCTACCTCCCCGCATCGCGCTGGTTCACGGCACCGACCTGCTCTTCGCCGAAGCCCACCGGGACCAGCTCCAGGTGCTGCGCGAAACCGCCAGGGCAGCGGACGCCATCGTGGTGCCCACCGCCGCGATGGCCGACCGACTCATCAAACTCGCCCCCAGGTCGAGCGCCGCGAGATCACACACATCCCCTGGGGCGTTCCCGACCACCTGCTCACCGCGCCACCACGACGGCCGAGCCGCACTGCGCCCAGTCATCTGCGTCTGCTCTACGCAGGACGCCTGACCGTTGAGAAAGGCGGCGAAGCACTGATCAAGAGCCTCGCCCCCGTGCAGGGCGTCGAGCTGAGCATCGCCGCGCCCCGCTCCCAGTTCCTGGCGCTGGCCCCACAACTGCAACGAGCCGGCGTGCGCGTCCGATACCTTGGCTGGCTCCGCCGCCCGCAGCTGTGGAAAGCCTTCACCGAGCACGACGTGCTGGTGGTACCGTCCACCACCTTGGAGGCAATGGGCCTGGTCGCCCTGGAGGTCCAAGCCTGCGGACTGCCCGTCCTCTACCAACCGGTACCCGGCCTCAGCGAAGCCCTCGCCGCCTCGGGTATGGCCACCGACTTCACTCGCTCCACCGCTCTGGCCCGCGACCTCGACCGTCTGCGCACCTCCCCCAGCATCCTGGCCGCCTTACAACAGGCGGGGTACGCCAACGCGGCGCGCTATCCCCTCTCGGCGACCGCACGAGCCCTCACCGATCTCGGCCGCCAGCTCACCTGAACCGCATTCCGTCCGACCAGTCCGACACGTCACTACCCGGCCAGGCCCGCGAATCTCACTACGCTGACCGGCGGGATGCCCCGGCGAAGAGGGAGACCATGACGTACGGCAGCGACCGCATCGAAGCACTGCTGGACGAAGGCGTCCGCGACAAGGTGTACCCCGGCGCCGTGTGGGCCGTCGGCGACGCCACCGGCATCCACTCCCAAGGCACCACCGGCGTCCTCGATCCCGACGAGCCGGACGTGCCAATGCGCTCCGACACCGTCTTCGATGCCGCCAGCCTCACCAAGATCCTCGCCGTGTGGTCATCCATCGGCGCCCTGTGGGAGGACTGCGCCCTCGACCTCGACCAGCCGCTCGGCGCCTTCTGGCCCGAGGTCACCGGCCATCCGCTCGGCGCCGTGACCGCCCGACAGTTGCTGACCCACACGGCCGGCGTCCCACTGCGAGCCCAGCTGAAGAACCTCTACGGCACCGATCCGGCCGACATCCGCCGCGGCGTACTGCACGAGCAACTCCACCGGCCACCCGGCGAAGCGGTCGAGTACACCGACCGGGCCGCCCTCATCCTCGGCTACCTTGCCGAACATCTCTCCGGCCAGCCCTTGGACCAACTGGCCACGGTCCGCACCTGGCACCCACTGGGCATGAAGTTCACCCGCTTCGGCCCACTGCCCGCCGACATCGCGGCCCGTTGCGCACCGACCGAACTCGACCAGGACACCGACACCCACCTCAAGGGAGTCGCGCACGACTTCTCGGCCCGCCTCCTGGGCGGAGTCTGCGGCATCGCCGGCGTCTTCACCGTCCTCGACGACCTCGCTGCCTTCCTGCGCTACATGCTGAACACCGAGACCGACACCGCGCCAAGGCAGGCTGGCTTCGGCCCCGCTTGGACCACCGAGTCGCTCACGATCCAGACCGGCGCGCTGCAACCCCCGCGCGGCTTGTTCTGGCATCCGGCCCCTGGCACCACCGCGGAACAGGACACATGGGTCCACTACGGCTTCACGGGCACAGGAATGTGGGTCTCACCCACCAGGGGCCTGTGGGCAGTGCTCCTGACCAACAAGCTCTACCACACCCGGGACCGCGGACCACTGGCCGATGTCCGTAACGCCCTCCGTGAACTCGCCTTCATGTAAGTGGTGCGTGTGGCCGCATGAAGGAAACGTCGTAGGCCGCCATTCACGTCGGACGACGTCGGACGTGAGCCCCTCACAGCCTCACCGCATTCCGCTGCCTCGCCTTGGTCGGAGCAAGTCCGTGCCCCGATCCAGCGGCCAATACGGCAGCGGCGAGCGAGGTCACCGCCAGCAGTGCGAACAGAGGGGCGTAACCGCCCAGTTCGCGCGCAAGTGCGGCCCCGGCGAAGGGGGCCAGTGCGCCGGCGATGGTGGCAGGTGCCGCCAGGACAGCCGAGAGCCTGCCGTAATGAGTCGCGCCCCAGCGGTCGGTTACTGCGGTGGCCTGGAGCAAGGTGAGATTGCCCCGCACCATGCCCGCGCCGATGGCAAGGGCAAGCAGCAGCGGATAGGGACCGGGCACGAGTGCGAGCGCCACCGTGGTGGCTCCTCCCGCGCTGATCAGCAGCACCGTGCGGCTGGTGACGCTCGTCCATCGGGCAAGAGAGGCGTAGAGCGTACGGCCGAGAGTCTGGCCCGCACCGCCGAGGCCAAGGGCCCACGCAGCGGCGGTCGGGCTGAAGCCGCGGACGATGAGCAGCGGAACGAGGGCGATGACGACGGCGTACATGGCGAAACTGTTCAGTGTCAGCGCTGCGGCGAGAAGCAGGAACGGCCGGCTGCGAACCACTGACCGGTTGCCATCGGCCGCGCGGACGTGGGGCGTGGGCGCTGGTGGCCATGGAGCCCGCAGCGCGAGGGCGTGAGCGGGGATGGTGACCGAGGCGAGAAGTGCAGCCAACAGCGTGTATGTGGTACGCCAGCTGAAGTGCTCGGAGAGTGCGGCGGTCAGGGGTGCGAAGGCGGTGGAGGCCAGGCCGCCCGCAAGCGTGACGACGGTCAAGGCGCGTACACGCTGTTCGCCCCACCAACGCGTCACGGCGGCGAAGGCGGGCTGGTAGAAGGTCGCGGCCATGGACATTCCCGCCAGCAGCCAGGCGACGGTGAAGGCCAAAAGATTGGGCGCCTGGGCGATCGCCAGCAACGCGACAGCTCCGAGCACAGATCCAGTGGTCATGACGGCGCGCGGCCCGTGGCGATCGAGAATGCGGCCGACCGGAATGCCAGTGAGGGCGGAAATGAGGAGGGCCCCGGAGAAAGCAGCGGTTGTTGCGGTCGTCGACCAGCCGGTGGCGGCGGCGATCTGGGGGTTCAGGACGGGGAATGCGTAGTAGACGATCCCCCAGCTGGTGATCTGCGTGGCGCAGAGCGCGGGCAGGGCGGCACGAGGCCGCGACCGGCCCCCCGTACCGATCACGGCCTCGCTGGTCTGGAGGTTGTCCATCAGCGGGTCAGCAGCCGCCCGAGGAGGCGGGGGCGCCGATGCCGATCTGCAGGGTGGCCGGGGCGGCGCAGCAGCCTCCGCCCTCGCCGCTCTGGGCGGCGTCGGGGTCGTCGTACAGGCCGGCGCCGCCGCACACACCGGTCTCCGGCAGGGTCAGTTCGACGCGTTCGGCGGCCTCGCGGTCGCCGGCGAGGGCGGCGGTGATGGAACGGACCTGCTCGTAGCCGGTCATCGCCAGGAACGTGGGGGCGCGGCCGTAGGACTTCATGCCGACCAGGTAGATGTCCTTCTCCGGGTGGGACAGCTCGTTCACGCCGTGCGGGTAGACCGTGCCGCAGGAGTGCACGTTCGGATCGATGAGCGGGGCCAGCATGGTCGGAGCCTGGAGGCGCTCGTCGAGGCCCAGGCGGACCTCGGACAGGAAGGACAGATCGGGCCGGAAGCCGGTCAGCACGATCACCTCGTCCACCGGATCCAGGCGACGGCCGTCCTCGGCGACAAGTACCAGCTGGTCGCCGTCGCGTTCCACGGCCTGGGTACGGAATCCGGTCACCGCGGAGGCGTGGCCGGCCTCGACGGCGGCCTTGGCGCGCAGGCCCAGGGCGCCTCGGGCAGGGAGCTGGTCGGCCTCGCCGCCGCCGAAGGTGTTCGCTCCGATGCCGCGCCGCAGGACCCATGCTGCGTGCGTGCCGGGCTCGTCCTTGGCCAGGTCGGCGAGGTAGGCGAGCGCGGTGAAGGCGGAAGCTCCGGAGCCGATGACGGCGGTGCGCTTGCCCGCGTACCGGGCGCGAACAGCGGGATCCCTCAGGTCGGGGACGCGGTAAGAGATGCGGTCGGCTGCCGACTTCTCGCTGAGGGCGGGCAAGCCGTCGGCGCCCATCGGACTGGGGATGGACCAGGTGCCGGAGGCATCGATGACGGCGCGGGCGCTGATGCGCTCCTCGCCGCCGTCCGCGAGCTCGATGTGCACTGTGAAGGGCTGCTCGTCGCGGTCGGCGTCGACGATGCGGTCGCGGCCGGCGCGGGCGACGCCGGTGACCGTGGCGCCGTAGCGGACCTTGTCGGCGAGGACGTCGGCGAGCGGCTGGAGGTACTGCTCAGCCCAGTCGCCGCCGGTGGGATAGGTGGCGCCGTCGGGGCGGGTCCAGCCGGTGGGGGCGAGGAGCTTCTCGGCAGCGGGGTCGGTGACCTCGGCCCACGGGGAGAACAGCCGCACATGCGCCCAGTCGCGTACGGCGGTTCCGGCGGAGGGGCCGGCCTCCAGGACCAGCGGTTCGATACCGCGCTCGACGAGGTGGGCGGCGGCGGCCAGGCCGACCGGACCGGCGCCGATGACGATGACGGGCAGCTGGCCGGTGGTGGGCACGCTGTCGGTGGACACAGCCACGGGGTTCCCCTTTGATTCGACGTCTGTCGATGTCTTGCGACGCCCAGCATGGCACCTGTATCGATGAGCGTCAACATAGACATTCACCGAATCAGTGGTCGCAGGCGCGTTACAGGTCGATGCGGCGGCGAGCGAGGGCGACCGGCCGAGACCGGCGGTGACGTCGGCGCTACATGGCGCCCGCAGGGCACCTCGCTCATGGGTGAACATTCACCCCTCGCCCCCCCTGGTTCGACATGTGTCAACATAGACGCATGTCGAATACTAAGGTGCTCCCACTGATAGAGCCCGAAGCCGCCGACGCCGTGGCGCCGTGCTGCCCGCCGCTCACCGAGCGCCCGTTCACCGCGGAGGAGGCCGAGACGGCCGCGCGGATGTTCAAGGCGCTGGGCGATCCGGTGCGGCTGCGGCTGTTCTCGGCGGTGGCTTCGCACGAGGGCGGCGAGGCGTGCGTGTGCGACATCTCCGACGTCGGCGTCTCCCAGCCGACCGTCTCCCACCACCTGAAGAAGCTCAAGGAGGCCGGGCTGCTGACCTCCGAGCGGCGCGGCACCTGGGTGTACTACCGGGTCGAGCCGTCTGTACTGGCCGCGATGGGCAAGCTGCTGACCATAGCGCCGGCTGCGGCCTGACGGTTTGGCCTCACTTCGAGGGTCGGGCGTTGATGCTCCTATTGCTGTCAAGCGGCTTGAAGCCAGTCGCGGTAGGCGTGGGTGAGGTCGTCGTCCCTGCTGAGGCCTCTTTCGAGTCTGGAGATGGTGGTCGGCCAGACTCCGAAGTGCTGGGCGACGGCGGTGAGGGTGATGTTCTTGGCCTGCCGCATGGGCCGCAGGTCGGCTATGCCCGGGGTGGTGACCGTGGTGGTGAGGCAGCGGAACATCTCCCGGGCGATGGCCCGTTTCAGCATCCGGATGATGTCCTTCTTCGTCCGTCCGGCAGTGGTCTGTCGTGCGACGTATGCGCGGGTCCGGGCGTCACCGGACATACGGACCAGGGCAATTCGGTAGAGCGCGGAGTTCGCGGTCCGGTCGCCTCCCCGGGAGAGTCGGTGACGGTTGGTTCTGCCGCTGGAGGCGGGGACGGGGGCGGCTCCGCAGAGGGCTGCGAAGGACGCCTCGGTCCGCATCCGTTCGGGGTTGCCGCCCGCAGTGATCAGCAGTTGTGCGGCGGTGTCGGGCCCGACACCGTAGGTCGTTCGCAGGCCCGGGTTGTGGGTGGTGACCTCGGCATCCAGGGCCTGCGTCAGCGTTTCGTGCTCGGCGGTGAGCTCCTTGACGCGGCGGGCGAGGCTCTTCAACGCGGTCAGGACGGCGATGTGGAGGGCGTCGCCGGCCGGCCGCAGCCGGGCCAGGGCCTCGGTGCGGTCGGTGCCCTTGAGCTGCCCGTATTTCGCGCGGATGGCGTCCGGGGCGGTGATGAGGACGTTGCCGATCTGGTTGAGTGCGGCGGTGCGGGCCTTGACAGCGGAGCGGGCTGCGTTGTGCAGGGCACGTATCCCGGCGACCGTGTCGTCCTTGGGGGAGCTAGAGGCTCTGCCGGACAGGGCGGCGCGGGCGGCAGCGTAGGCGTCGATCGGGTCGGACATGCCGGTGCGGCGCCGTTCGCCCTTGTCGGGGCGGTTGACCTCGACGACCTGGTGCCCGCGGGAGCGGGCGGTCCGGGTGAAACCGGTCCCATAAGACGAGGTGCCTTCCACCCCGATCGCCACCACACGTCCGTGCGCGGCCAGGAAGGCCAGAGCTGCTGCGTATCCAGCGGCGGTGGTGGAGAACTCCGCGTCCGCGAGATGGCCGCCGTTGTCGCTGATCACAGCGACGTGGACGGTGTCGGCGTGGGAATCGACCCCGCCGAACACATCCTGGTCCACGGTGTCCGTCGCAAGCTCTGATGCCATGCTGATAGTGCCTTCCCAGCCGAAGGTGGGCGCCGGCCGGGTGGCGCAGACAGGACATTGAAGGGGCTTCTGACCAAGCTCCTGTCAGGTCATGTTCCGCCCGGCCGGAGCCATGAGAACGAGCTCCGGCGGCCGGACAGACCAACGCGAAGACAGCCCAGCAGAGCGTCAGTCAGTGCCCGAGTCACGACCGCCAGAACCTGAGTATCAGCATCAATGTCAGTGCCGTGCGGCACGATGAGCCCATGGGTATGGATATCGCCTGGGCTCGCGAGGAGTTGGCCCAGTTCCTCAAGCTCACCGAGCTGTACCGACCCGACGACCCGCCGGGTATCTTCACCGTCACTTCGAGGCGCTCCAACCGCGGCGCCCAGGCAGATATCGTGGCCAGCGCCCATGTGGTGGAGCAGATCCTGGACCGTGTCCTGCCACGCTGGCGTACCGAGGTCCCCTCAGACCGGAACAAGACCGTCAATCGCTAGTGCCAGCACCGTGAGGCAGCCCAGCGCGCGGATGCTGCCATACAGCGGGACGCCGAGGTCCGAGGCCGCCTCGGTGACGATGCCCCGCAGCTGAGCGCCGGAGTTATGCACCCATGGGTCTGGGAAGGGGCCAAAGCCCTCTGGCGCAGCGGACATTTCCGCGAGGCCGTGACCGCAGCGGCCCGCAAGGTGAACGCCGAGACGCAGAACAAGGTCGGCCGCCGGGACCTGAGCGAGACGAAGCTTTTCCAGAATGCCTTCTCGCAGTCCCCGCCGAAGGCCGGCGAGCCGCGCTTGCGCCTTATGGACGACGACGGTGGGGACACCTTCCGCAGCGTCCACCGCGGCGCCATGGCCTTCGCCGAGGGCTGCTACGCAGGCATACGCAACCCGAACAGTCATGAGGACGGCCTGCCCGAACTGCCCGAGCACGAGGCGCTGGAGCAGCTGGCAGCGTTCAGCGTGCTCGCGCGCTGGGTCGACACCGCCAGTCTGGAAACCGCGTAGGCCGGTTCAGCGGAGAAGCCTCGCGATCTCCCTCGCCGCCTCCCGAGCGGGCCGACCGACACCGATGAGGGTGGCGGAGGCGGGCCCGGTCCAGTCGCCGTAGCCGAGCAGGTGCAGGCGTGGCTCGTCCGCCGCGCGTGTGCCGGTGGTGGCGATGTGGCCGCGTCGGCCTCGGAGCTGGAGTGGGGCGAGGTGGGAGAGAGCGGGACGGAAGCCGGTGCACCAGATGATGGCGTCGGCCTCGGCGCGGGTGCCGTCCGCCCATTCGACGCCGCCGGAGATGAGGCGGGTGAACATGGGGCTCGCCTTGAGCAGGCCGCGGTCGCGTGCCTCACGGACCGGCGGGACGGCGACGATGTCACCGAGCGAGGCGACGCCGCCGGTGTCGGTGCGGCGTTCGTCGAGGGCGCGGCGGCGGGCGGTGGCCGCGTCGAACAGGGCGCGGCCGTCGATGTCGTCGGTCAGGTAGCGGGGCGGGCGCTGGGTGACCCAGGTCAGCTTGGTGTCATAGGCGAGGTCGGCGGCGATCTGCGCGCCGGAGTTGCCACCACCCACCACGATCACGCGGCGGCCGGAGAATTCCTGCGGGCGCCGGTATTTGACCGTGTGCAGCTGGCGACCGCCGAAGTCCCCGCGGCCTGGAACGGCGGGGAGGAAGGGGCGCCACCAGGTACCGGTCGCGCTGATCACGGCTCGCGCATGCCAGGTGCCGGAGTCGGTCTCGACGCGCAGGAGTTGGCCGTCCCGGTGGACGCCGTGGACGTGCACGGGCCGTTCGACGGGCAGCTCGTAGCGCTTCTCGTAGTCGGCGAGGTACTCCACCACGTGCTGCGCGTCGGGGTAGGTCGCGCCGGTCTGCTGTGGCATGAGGCGGCCGGGCAGCGAGGAGTACGCGGCCGGGGAGAACAGGTGCAGGGAATCCCAGGTGTGCTGCCAGGCGCCGCCCGGAGTGGTCTGGGCATCGAGGATGACGAAGTCGAGGCCCAGGCGGCGCAGGTGGTAGCCGGCGGCGAGCCCGGACTGGCCGCCGCCGACCACCACTACCTGGGACGTGCGCGTCACTCGGCGGCTTCCCGGCCGGGCATGAAGATGAGGGCCACCAGCGCCAGGCCGACCACGGCGCCGACGAGCTGCATGGCGATGAAGCCCGCTACCGAGCCGGGCGCGATGCCCGCGAAGGTGTCGGTGAAGGCGCGGCCGATGGTCACCGCCGGGTTGGCGAAGGACGTGGAGGAGGTGAACCAGTACGCGGCGCCGATGTAGGAGGCGACGGCCACGGGGGCGAAGCGCAGGCGGTCGGTGCGAGCCAGGCCGAAGATCAGCAGGATCAAGCCGGCGGTCGCGACGACCTCGCCGAGCAGCAGGTGCCCTGCCGACCGGTCATGGGTGGACCACTTCACCAGCGGCTCGCCGAACATCGCATCGGCCAGGACCGAGCCCGCGATCGCCCCGGCGACCTGCGCGGGGACGTACACGGCCGCTTCTCGCAGGGTGACTCCGGCGCCGCCGCGCCGGGCGGTCCACCACTCGGCCAGGGTGACGGCCGGGTTGAAGTGCGCGCCGGAGACCGGGCCGAGCAGGGCGATCAGGACGCCGAGGCCGAAGACCGTGGCCGTGGAGTTGGCCAGCAGCTGGAGGCCGACGTCCTTAGTCAGTTCGGTGGCCTGGATGCCGGAGCCGACCACGACCGCGACGAGCGCCGCAGTGCCGACCAGTTCGGCGGCGGCCTTGGCGAGCAGCGGCGGGGCCTGGGGCGGGGTGGCGCCCGGGGCGGGCTGAGGCTCAGCGACCGGCGCTATGGGCGACTGGCCGGCTCTGTCGTGCTCGGTGGCCTCGGTGGTGGTCAACAGGACTCCTCGGAGCATGCGGATGGCGGCGGGCGCCGGGTCAGGGGCAGGACCGCTTGACGTTGTTCTCGGCGGTGGCGCGCGCGGTTTCCGCGAGGTCGGCGAACTGACCGGCAAGCGAGGCGATGACGTCGGGCTTGAGCCGGTAGTAGGTGAACCGGCCGCATGGCTCCGTCTCCACGACGCCCGCCTCGCGCAGCACCTTCAGGTGGTTGGAGAGGTTGGTCTGCCTGGCCCCCGTCTCCTCGATCAGGTGTGTGGTGCAGAGCGTCTCCTTGGCGAGCAGGGTGACGATCTGGAGGCGGAGCGGGTCGGCGAGGACCCGCAACAGATCAGCGTCGACTGACATCAGCATGGACTGATACTCTCACATCACTCCGGGCTGATACCAGCCTGACCTGATCCCTGGGACCCGCATCCCCACACCCGTGGGGACCCACGCCCCGAAGGGGTTCCCATGACCGCATCCCCGCCCCCCGTCCTGCCCGACGAACGCCTCGCGACCGGCATCGCCCGCCTCGCCGTCCGCTACCGCGGGCACTTCTCCCCGGAGACCATCCAGCGCCTGATCATCGACTCCTACGAACGGCTCGCCGAGCACGCCCGCATCCGTACCCACCTGGTGGTGCTGGCCGAGCACCTGGCCACGGAGCGGCTGGACGCGCTCGCGCATGTTCAGGGGTCGCCGGGCAGTGGCCTGCCGCGGGTGCTGTTCGTGTGCAGCCACAACGCCGGCCGCTCCCAGATGGCCGCCGCCCTCCTCGCCCACCGGGTGAACGGCAACATGGTCGTCTCCTCGGCGGGCACGCACCCGGCGGCCGCGGTCGAACCGGTCGTCGCCCAGGTACTGACCGAGGCCGGAGTGGACCTGACGGACGCCTTCCCCAAGCCGCTCACGGACGAGGTCGTGCAGGCCGCCGACATCGTCATCACGATGGGCTGTGGCGACGCCTGCCCGATCGTCCCCGGCCGCCGCTACCTGGACTGGCCCGTCACCGACCCCGAGGGCGCCCCGATCGCCGTCGTCCGCAGCATCCGCGACGGGACCGACGCCCACATCACCCAGCTGCTCGACTCGCTGCCGAGCACCTGAAACCGACTCCCCCATCCCCCCTTGATCCACTTACGAAGGAAGAACCAATGTCCTCCAGCCCGCTCGCCTCCGTGCTGTTCGTCTGCGTCCACAACGCCGGCCGTTCGCAGATGGCCGCCGGATTCCTCTCCCACCTCGCGGGCGACCGGATCGAGGTCCGCTCCGCCGGCTCCATCCCGGGCGACCAGGTCAACCCCGCCGCGGTCGAGGCCATGAAAGAGGTCGGCATCGACATCTCCGAGGCGAAGCCGAAGATCCTTACCACCGAGGCCGTCCAGGCGTCCGACTACGTCATCACCATGGGCTGCGGCGACGCCTGCCCGATCTTCCCCGGCAAGAAGTACCTCGACTGGGCCCTGGAGGACCCGGCCGGCAAGGGCGTGGAAGCTGTTCGCCCGATCCGCGACGAGATCAAGACCCGCATCGAGGCGCTGATCGCCGAGATTGACGCCAAGCAGGAAGCGTGACCTCGTGACCGGCAGCGGGATACGCGAGGTCATCCCGGACCCGCCGCAAATACCGCTGCCCGCTAGCCTCGATCTTTCGCGATGGGCCGCCGACGGAGTCGGAGGCCCATTTGGTTGCTGGTAGTCGAGGGCGGGCCGGCCGAGGGCCCGGGTGCGGCCTCCGGTAAACGCCCGGTTCCACTGCTCCAGGCTGGATCCTCGCACCAGGGCAACGAATCCGACCGGTGTTGTCAGTGGGGCCGTGCAAACTGGATGCCGTGACGACACCCGACGTCCGAGGACTAGAGCAGCTTGAGCGCGCCGTCCTAGACGACGCTGCCTCTCTCGCCACTGCGCTCCGGCAGTGCCTCATGTTGGCCGGCTACGCGCGCCATGAGGAGCTGCGCGCATGGGCGCTGAAAGAGCTGGAGGGGTACGCGGCGTCCGATGAGCTGCCCTCTTACCGGAAGGTGCCAGCCGCGCTCGAAGTCGTGGTCGATCTCTACCTTCCAGGTCAGATCATTCGGGACAATACCCAGCGGGTCAGCCCAAACCAACTACCTCAACACGCCCAGGATCGCGGCATCGGGGAGAGCGCGCCGATCCGACAAGGAGTACGGGAACTCGAAGCGCTGGTCGCCCGCACCGACAGGGCGGCGGTACGCCTGAGCCCGCCCGGTTCTGCCGAGTACGCCCTGCTGATGACACAGGAGCAGCATCAGCAGGGAAACGAAGGTTCCCAGATCACGTCTCTGCACTGGGACGTCTCCGTCGCCAGTATCGCGGGCGTCCTCGATCAAATCAGAACCCGTCTGACCCAGTTCGTCGCGGAAGTGAGAGCAGCCATGCCCCCGGGCCAGCAGAACCCCAACCCCGCCCAGATCGACTCGGCCGCGCAACAAGCCCTCAACATCACAGGAGGCGACGGCTCCACTTTCAACATCGTGGCGCCGAACGCGAAAGCGGACCGCGGCGGCACCGCGAGCGCCAACGTCAATGAACCCGCGCCCGCGACTCCGCAGCCCTGGTGGCACCGCACCTCGGTCATCTGGGGTGCCATCGCCTCTCTGGGGACGGTTGCTGGCGTCATCGTCACCGTGGCCGTGAAGTGAGATTCCGCCGAAGCCGCCTCGACAGACTGGAAGGCGACGTCCTCGACGAGAGCCGCCCGCTCGCGCCGATCTTGCGCCAGGTGATCACCCTGGGCGGGCACGCTCACTCCGAACCGTTGCGGGCCTGGGCGCTGCGGGAACTCCAGGGTTACGAGGGCACGGACGTGCCGATTCCCGACTACCGGAGGATCTCTGCCCCCCCTGGTGATGGATGGCCTCGCTGGGATGTACCAGTTCCGGGAGCAGCCGGTCAGCATGTTCGACCTGCCGGACTTCGCCCGTGACAGTCTGGGCGGCGAACTTCGCCTCGGGCAGGGCGTCGGCCAGATCGAGTCCCTCATCGCCGGAAATCCTGGCCAGACTGTGCAGCTCGGTCCGGCCATGGCTGCCGACCTGGCCGTGTTCATGAGCCAGAACTCGCCCAGGCAGGTTCTCAGGCTGTATTGGGCTGTGCACCCGTCAGCCCTGGAGGGCATTCTGGACCAGGTCCGCACGCGACTCGTCCAGCTCGTCGGGGAGTTGCGGGCCGCGATGCCACAAGGGCAAAAAGATCCGACACCGGACCAGGTCGCTCAAGCACTCCAAAGCATCAACATCATCACGGGCGACAAGTCCTCTGTGACCGTCACGGCGCCTATTGCGGTCGCGCGCCATCGCGGATCAGCGCGAGCCGAAGTCAGCGGAGGGGCCCAGCAAACCTCTGCGCGGACAGCGATCGTCTGGGCCGTCTCGGTCGCCCTGGTTGCAGCCGCTGCGGTCATTGTCTGGGGGGCGTGGTCCTGAAGCGAGCTGGCCCACCAGGGCACGTGAGCCTGGGAAACGGCGTTCACCGTCTGCGCTCCAATCCGTTCGCCAAGAGGCGAGTGCGGCCAGTTTCTCCTCAGCTGCCATGCGCGATGGCGATTTCCACTGGACCAATTTCGGCGGCCCCGACCTCACCACCGTCGACTGGGAAGGATGGGGGCAAGCCCCGGTCGCCTTCGACGTCATAGAGGTGGAGGACAACGCCGGAGGTGGCCTTCGCAAGCCGGGCCTGGCGCGGACCCACACGCTCGTACTCGCCAAAGAGCCCGGACCGGGGGACGGCCCGTGCCGCGCGCCCGTCGCCGCAGCCGCTTCCGGTTGCGGCCGACGTACGGTTGAAGTACCGAGGGCATGACGCGCTCCGGCCGTCCCGCCGGGTCGTCCTCGGCGAGAGACGAACCCCGGGCCGCCCCAGTGGTCGGCGCGGAGACGGGTCGGCATCATGTCCGCCGCGGTCGGAGCAACTCCGCGCAAGCTCATCATGGCAGGGGCCGCGCTGAGCACCCGTGCAGGTCCGCAAACCCGCCGAGGGGAGGCGTGATGACCTTTTCCCGGCTGGACATCCATCGACGGAACCGAGGAGAGCGGACGCTCGTCACGCTTGCCGGCGACATCGGGCCGGCCACGACGCCGCTGCTGCGGGCCGCAGTGGAGCAGTGTCTGCTGGACGGCGTCACCGAGATCGACATCGACCTGACCACGGTCAGCTCCTGCGACGCCCGGGGCTTGGACGTCCTCCTGTCGGCTTCACGACGCGCCAGCCGGGTCCACGCCCGCCTGCGGCTGCACCATCCGTGCGCTCAGATCGCCCGGCTCCTCGATGCCACCGGATCGAATTCGCTGCTCCTTACGGCCCCCATGAGTCCCGTGCCGCCCGCCGCATCCGGCGACCTCGTGAGTACCGCGACGCGGGCGCCCGAGGACCCTGCTCGTCGGGTGGATCAGCCGGTCCTCAGCGACGGGATCCGCCTTCGCCGGCTGACCCGCTGGCAGGCAGAAGACATGCGCGAGGACATCGCTGACCTGGCTGCGGAGTCCGTCACGGGCACCGCCGGCGAGGCGTACCACGACCGCGGAGACTTCCTGCACCGCTTGGCGGTCACTGCCCACCGCCCCGGTTTCGCCCTGCTGGTCGCCGAGACGACGGTGCTGGTCGGTTGCGCCTTCGGTTTTCCGGTGGGCTCTGACTGCTCCGGTCGCCGGGGGTTCGACGGAACGCTGCAGGAGATCATCCAGCGGCTCACCTACCGCGCACGGTTCGTCGTCCTCACCCAGGTCGTGGCCCATCCGCACGCTCAGCACCGCGATATCGCCCGCCGCCTGCAACAGCGTCTGCTCACAGACCTGCACTCCTCCCTCGGGGTCACCCTGCTGCATCCTGCCGACCTGGCAGGACAAGCCGCCTTCTCGTCCTGGGGCTGGCAGAACATGGGTGAGGTCGTCGGGCTGCCCGGCCCTGTCGCCCCCTGCGTGTTGACCCTGTCTGCCGAAGGGCAGCCCTCGGCACGCCGATGATGTGGCAGAGGAGCGATGAGCCGGCGGTCGTACCCGGCCAGGGCCGTCACGCCACGCGTCTTCCGCCGTACGGACGTGTCTCGACGCGATGGCTGTCTGGACGGCTGCGCGCCGCGCCGCTTGCCACGGCCGGGAGTAGCCTGACAGGTACCGAGAACCTTCGGGCGCACGATCACGGCGGCGCCGTTCCCGGCGAGTAACAGACACGGGCAGCCGGAAACCGCCCCGAATGGGATCGCACCATGAACGCCATCACAAAGCCCGCCGAAGGTACGGCGCCAGGTGACGGACACACTTACCAGATGCCCATGCCCCGGCTGCGCCTCACGCCGGACGTCAGCCATGGCCCGCTGGACGGCGCATGGTGGCCGCGCTGCGACGCACTGGAACTGGAGCTGCCCACGCTGGTCGGCTCCTTGGATCCGAGCATCGGCACCGTCACCCGCGTGACCGTGGGGACCGCCGCCTGGCCCGATGCCCCGCAGGAGGTGATGGCGCCCGGCCATGTGATCGAGGTGATCCTGACCGACTTCGCCGCCGAGGCGCATGCCATCACCGTGGACTGCGGCACCGTGGGACGCTGGGAACTGCTGGTGATCCCCCCCGACGAGCCGGCCGGAACGGCAAGCCAGCTGCTGACCGCTGCCGCCGACCCCGAAAACCCACTGTCGGCTCCGCGCCTGCTGGCACTCGCCGAGAGCGGCCTCGGCGGACAGGACACATGGGAGTCGGAAGGAGGGGCCGGACTCAGGTGAGAGGCCCGATCCGGACGGGCCCGGGTGACGGGGCCAGTCCCGGGTCGTCTACGACCCCTCGGTGGAGCGATGACACTGGCAGACCCTGCACCGTCCCAGCCCGCCGCTCCGATCGGCTCGGAGCATGGCAGGTGAGGGGATGACGGCCGAACAGCGTGTGGACCGCTCCGAGAGCTTCGGGGAAGCTCTGCTGGGAGAGGTCCTCGATCGCGCGCACGAATTGCCGCCCCATCTCATCGGGCCATTGGTCGCCGACGTGGTGGAACGGCTCGGGGGCCGCCGGCCGCAGGTGCTGCTGCAGGACTACGGCCAACTGCTGCTCGTACCCCTGCCCGGCGACGGCCTCACGGACGGCGAACCGCAGGTGATAGACGACTCCGAGGCAGGCCGCTGCTTTCTCGACGCTCACCCCGTCGAACTGTCCGAGGACGACGGCGTGCGGGTTCACCTGCCACTGCTGGACGGCGGCGACCAGGTCGGGGTCATGGCAGTGACGCTGGACAGCATCGATGACGACGACCGCCGCATACTGCGCAGGATCGCCGGCCTCGTGGCCGACCTGCTCGTGACCAAGCACGGCTACTCCGACCTCTTCTTCGGTGTCCGACGCAGGGAACCGATGAGCGTCGCCGCGGAGATCCAGTGGGCCCTGCTGCCACCGCTGGCGATGATCATGCCTCGGGTCGCCGTGGCCGGGATCCTGGAACCCGCCTATGACGTGGCGGGTGACAGCTTCGACTACGCCCTGAACGGAGACGTCCTCCACGTGGCCATGATCGACGCGATGGGGCACGGACTGGACGCGGCCACGATGGCGACCGTGGCCATCGGCTCCTACCGCCACGCCCGCCGCGCCGGCACCGGGCTGCCGGAGATCTACGCCTTCATGGACCGCGCTGTGGCGGACCAATTCGGCCCCGAGCACTTCGTCACCGCGCAAATGCTGCAGCTGGACACCACGACGGGGCATCTTCAGTGGGTCAACGCCGGGCACCCGTCACCGATGCTCATCCGTGATCACCGCGTCACACTCCGGCTGACCGGTCCGACGACCCTCCCTGTCGGCTTCGGAGGTCCGCAGCCGCAGACGAGCGAGATGAAGCTGGAGCCGGGGGACCGCCTCCTCTGCTTCACGGACGGACTGATCGAGGAGCACAAGACCGGGGAGGACGAGTTCGGGGAGGACCTGATGATCGACTGGGTGAACCAGTTGGAGAGAACCGGCCGCGGAATCCGGGCGGTGGCGCGGTCCCTGTCCCACACGCTCAAGCGGGCGCGGGGCGGACACACCACGGATGACGCGACGCTGCTCCTGGTGGAGTGGCGCGGCTGACCTCACTCTGGCGGCACCTGCGCGCTTCCTGTGTCGATGAGTATCTGATTCGCCTGGGTGACGTTGTCGGCCCGGACGGCCTGAGCCATCGCGGCACGGGCGGCCTCGGGTGCTGTGTCCGGCGGAACCACCAGCAGCGAGAAGATGTGGTCACCTCGGGTGATCAGCACGGTGTCGTCGCCCAGCGGAAAGGAGTCGATGTGTACCACCCGGTCGTCGACGACGATCCGCGTCGGGAGCCCTTCCCACGCCGTGGTGTCCAGCCCGACGCGGGTGACGGGGCCGAGATGACCGGTGAGGGCGCTCAGCAGCGCGGGCAGCTCGGCACCGATGTCCCGCGACCGCGGCCACCACGCACCGTCCAGGACGCCTTCGCGCGACTCCGTGGTCTCCAGCCGGAGCAGCGCACACCCCGGCTGCACGGCCTTGTGAACGCCACTGGGCAGACGCCGGGAAACAGGCTGTGCATCGGAGCCGGTCATGAGGATCACCCGTCTTCGGGAATCGGTGCGATCACGGGACTCGCCTCGCCCTTTACACGCTACTCCTCGTGCCACGGGCGCCGATTTTCCAGAATTGCCATGTCCCGGGCAGCCAGCCGGCCAGAACGGATTCGGCACACATGAGGCCGGGAAACCCCATGAACACGTGAGAACTACAGAGAGGTGTTTTCCCACCCAGGCATCATGCAGCCGACGGCACAAGAGCTGCTGCGGCGGCCCCGGTTACCGCCCACGCACCCTCGGCGAGGTGCGCGAGCGGATGGCCTACGCCCGGGCCACCGGAGAACCATTCGCTCAGGCGTTGGTCCGCCGCGCCCTGCCATAGCGGCCCGACAGCAGGGGGCACTCCGCCACGCCGCCGAAGCGGCCCTGCTGTCATACGCAGCACGCGTGAGGCACGCATCTCGCTGCGGGATCCTCCGGGACAGCCACCGCCGGCTCCCCCCTTAGCACCCGCAGCAACCTGGCTATCGGACGTCAGCAGGACGAGCCGCCAAGCCGAGCGGGCGGCGGCGCGACAGCAGACGCGCCTGTGTGCGCCCGGGTGCGCCAGCCCTCCTTGGTACGCGCCTTCCCTCTCGGCAGGAGCCGGGCCACTGTGCCTGAAGCTTCACGTACTTCGTGACGAGACCGAGGGGGGAAGCAGCGTGGCGAAGTGTGGCGCGCCGACCAGGACCGGAGGGCGGTGCCAGCGGCAGGTGGTGACCGGCACGTCCCGGTGCCCAGTGCATCAAGGACCGTGGTCCGCATACGGCGTGGCCCAGCGCAAGGAGAAGGAAGCCAAGGAGAAGAAGCGCAGGATCCGCAAGAAGCGCTAGCTCCGGCTGACATCCAAGGGTGACATCGGCAGCACCGGACGCGGGCACCCGAGCACGGCCTTCCGTGGGAACGGGGCGCGGGCCCGACGGCTCCGCTGCGGCTGGTTCGCAGAGCTGACCCGCCGGGCGACGCCGGTCCGCAGTGGCCGTGCGACGGACTGTGGCCGTGCGGCGTACTACGCGAGTGACCACACTGGGATCATGGAAGATCGGCCTCCTGCGCGAGAGCCCATGGCACAGGCGGATGCCGCCAAGCGGTGCGATTACACGGGTGCCGTGTACGGCTCGCTGCTCGCGGCCTCGGTCGTGGTGGGGGCGGGAACCGGCTCGCTCGGTTCTCTCCCCCGGCTGGAACTCGTTCTCTTGCTGCTGGGCACCGGGGTGGTGTTCTGGGCGGCCCATGTGCTCGCCCGGCTGTTCGGGGCACGGGTCATGTACGTGCCCGTGAACGCGAGGGAAGTCCGGCGGGCGTGCGTGACCGAGTGGCCCATCGTCGAGGCGGCCGTCCCGCCGGCCGTGGCGGTCGCCGTCACCCCCCTGGTGGGCGTCGGCCCGAGAGGGGCTTTGTGGCTGGCCCTGGGCGTGGCGCTGGCTGGTCATGTCGGCTGGTCCACGGTCGCCGCCGTGCGGGCGGGAGCCTCCCGCCGCGCCGTGGTGACCGCGGGGGCAGTGAACCTGCTGCTCGGGCTGCTCATCGTGCTCCTCAAGGTCGCCGTGACGCACTGACGTCGCCGCCGACCGATGGCGCTGACCGACCCGCGGCCGCTCGGCAGGCGCTCTCGGCCGTCGAGTGCAACGCTGTAGACGGACCGGTCCCGGCCTCCGGATTGCGGAAGGGAACGGACATGGAGATCAAGCCTCAGGCAGTCGTCATACCCAAGGAGACCGACCACCTGGCACAGGGGAAGTACGGCCCCGTCTTCCCGAGGACTCCGGCCTGCTACGGCTTCACCATCGTCGCGAAGGTCAAACCGGGCAGGGCCGACACCATGCGGGAGTACGGCCTGACCCTGGCCAAGGCGCTGGAGCAGGATCCGTACCTTCTCGCGCCGTTGAAGCTGCACTATCTGCGCTGGGTCCTCTTCGACGACGACACGCGCTTCATGTACCAGGGGATCTTCGACACCGACTTCGACAAGTACACCGAGGACGCCGTCGCGCTTTTCAGCAAGGCCGGCGTCAGTACGGCCTTCGAGAACCTCGAAGGCTTTCCCGAGGACTGGCGGACGAACCCGGAGGCGTTCGTGCGCTTCGTACGGGAGCACCACTGTCCGAGCTTCATCGAGTACGGAGAGTACCCGTACGTGACGGCGGACGAGATCAAGAAGGCGTTGCGGATCAAGAACGCCCTGTCGGAGATGCTCGACCAAATGCAATGAGTAGTCCAGACGAGCAGACGCAGTGAGACGATCGGCTATGAGCGAGGCCAGGACCGCGCGCACGTACAACCAGAGGCACATTCCGCGGGAGTACACCCCGGGCGGGCGGCGGGTGAGCATCTATGTCTCGTGGAGCTATCCGGCCGAGGCCGGCCGCAACCCGGCCGAGCTGGACAACCGTTTCTCCACGATGACCGAGGTCAGGCGGGCAACATGGCCGGCCTACGAGGACCCGCAGTGGTCCGACCCGTATCGGTTCCAGCAGGGCGTGGCCGGGTCGCTGGAGCTGTTCTTCTGGGCCTGGGTGCCGTTCCAGGACTTCGTCGAGGAGGTCACGGGGCACCCCGTCCCGGTGTACCAGCGCATCGACCAGGCGGGCTTCCACACCCCGCTCGACGAGCGGGTGCTCGACGACACGGACGTCCTGTTCGTGTTCGGACTGGACCACGCGGTCACCGAGCAGGAGGCACAGCCCGGGGAGATCGAGGCCCTGCGGGCGTTCCTGGCCCGGGAGGACACCCGTCTCGTTCTGGGCCCGCACCATGATGTCGGCGCCTCGGACGATCCGTCGGTACGGGAGCTGGAATACCGCCATCACGGCGATCCCCTGGTGCCACGCCAACAGCGGTTCGCCACCTACGTGAGGGACCTGATGCGGGGCCTCGGGGTACCGGTGATGAACCGGTACGGCCTGCGCCCGGCAACCCGCGAGGGCAACCAGATCGTCCCTCTGTCCACCGTCCGGGACCTCGATACGAAGGACTGGCTGGACGGGGTGACGAACTTCAACTTCCACATGCACCTGCCGCACTACGACGTGACGGCCCACGAGCCGGAGACCGTCCACGTGCTGGCCAGGCAGCCGATCGACATGTCGAGGCCGCATCCGTTCACCGAAGCCGGCAACACCGAGTTCAACATGTTCCTGTGGATGCCTCCCGGCGGCACGCGCGCCGGTGATCTGATGCTGGCGGACTCGACGATCTTCAGCTCCTTGTTCGGCGGGGACGACAGCCTGCGGAACTTCTGGCGCAACCTCGTCTCCAAGTAGAGCCACGGGAGGCCGACCGTGAGTGTGCACACGGAGGACACGCTGGACCTCGCGGACATCCAGCGCGGTGTCCTCAGCGGCCGGCCGACGCCCTACGCGGCGACCTACCTCGCCTTCCGCATCGACGACCGGGGAGACGGGCGGGAGCTGATGCGGCGCGCGAGCACGGCGGTGACCTCCGCGGCGGACACGGTCAGCCCCCTGGGAGAGACCTGGGTGAGTGTGGCCGTCACCTGCCGCGGCATGGAGGCGCTGGGGGTGCCCCGCGCCTCACTGGACACGTTCGCCTGGGAGTTCCGGCAGGGGATGGCCGCCCGCGCCGAGGCTCTGGGCGATGTGGGCGCCAGCAGCCCGGAGCACTGGGAGGCGCCGCTGGGCAGTCCCGACCTCCACGTGGTGCTCACCGCGGTCGCGCCCGACCCCGAGCGCCTGGAGGCGGCGATCGACCACGCCCGCCCCGCCTACGACCGGCTCGCCGGAGTGACGGCGACATGGCGGCAGGACTGCTACGCGCTGCCCACCGAGACCGAGCATTTCGGCTATCGCGACGGCGTCAGCCATCCGGCCGTCCAAGGCAGCGGGATACCGGGATCCAACCAGCTGGAAGTGCCGCTGAAGGCCGGTGAGTTCGTCCTGGGTCACCGCGACGAGATGGGCGGTGTGCAGAACCCGCGGCCCACCGTGCTGGGCCGCAACGGCAGTTACGCGGTCTTCCGCAAGCTCCATCAGAACGTCGCCGCGTTCCGGAGGTACCTGAAGGACAACTCCACCGGGCCCGAGGACGAGGAACTGATCGCCGCGAAGATCATGGGGCGCTGGCGCAGCGGCGCTCCCCTGGCGCTGGCCCCGCAGCACGATGACCCCGCGCTCGGCGCCGACCCGCACCGCCGGAACACCTTCCTGTACGGGGCCGACGATCCGACGGGATACACGACGCCCGGCGGCAGCCACATCCGCCGCGCCAATCCCCGCGACGCCTCCGTGGCTGGAGAGGTGCGGCTGCACCGCATGATCAGGCGTGGCGCCGTCTACGGCCCGCCGCTGCCCGAGGGAGTGCTGCAGGACGACGGCGCCGACCGCGGCCTCATGTTCGCCTTCATCGGAGCGCACCTGGGCCGGCAGTTCGAGTTCGTCCAGACGCAATGGATGAACGACGGCGTCTTCTTCGGCGCGAACGACGCCAAGGACCCCGTGACGGGAGCCCACGACGGGTCCGCCGGCTACACCATTCCCCGCCGCCCGCTGCGCCGCCGCCTCGCTCCACTGCCGCGGTTCGTCGTCACCCGAGGAGGCGAGTACTGCTTCCTGCCGAGCCTGACCGCCCTGCGCTGGCTCGGCGACCTCCACGACTGACCGCGCGACGACGGGCACCTGCGAGACCCTGCGCCTGGTGCTGCCGCGATGCGGTCCAGGTCATCCACGGGGCCGTCGTGCCCACGAACAGCGGCCGGGGCGTCCGGGCAGCGGGCGGTACGGCTTTCGTCTTCATGGACGGCCGTCCATGCACGACCGCCGCCGCCCTGGCATGGCCGCCCACGGCGCGTGCCCCGTTCGGCTCGGTCCATTGGTGACATCTCCGGCAGGCGCATTAGCTTCTGCACATGGGCATGTGTGCAGTCCGGCCGGCAGGCCGCGCAACGGTGCTGGCGAGTCTGCTGTGCGCCCTCCTGGCCGTGGGCGCGAACATTCCAGCGAGCGCCGCCGCGCCGCATGTGCGCTTGTTCGTCCTGGGTGACAGCATCGCCGGCGGCAGCGCCCAGGGCGGCAAGGGATCGTACGGCTGGCCCTCGCTGGTCGCCGAACAGCTGGGACTGACGCTGACTCTCGGCGCCAAGGGCGGCACCGGCTACACCACGGGTGGCCCGCAGGAAGGCGGACGGCCGTACACACAGCGGGTCAAGCAGGCCATTGCCGCGAAGCCGGACGTGGTGGTGGTCGAGGGCTCCCGCAACGACGTCAGCCCGACGAGGACCCGAGCCGCCGCGGTGGACACGCTGCGCCGTCTGCGGGCGGGGCTGCCCCACGCGCGCATCCTGGTCATCGGGCCGATCTACTCGTTCCGGCGGCCGGTCGACTCACACCCGATCGACGAAGCGGTCTCGGCCGCGGCGGAGAAATTCGGCCTGCCTTACGTGTCCGCCGTCCGCCGTGGGTGGTTCACGGGATCCGCTCACCGGTTCATCGGACGCGATGGTGTCCACCCCACGAACGCCGGCCACGCCTATCTGGCCAAGCGGATCCGCCCCGCGCTGTCGCTGCTGCTGCGTACCTAGCCGGCTTCCCACCCGGTCACGCGCGGGACGCGGGAAGCACGCCGCCCCCAAGGCGGCGGCCGGTATCAGTCGGTGAGCCGGGGCCCTGTGCGGGGGCGGGGCCCGTGCCGTCGTCCGCCTGGGCCGACCGTGTCGGGTCAGAGCGGAGAGCGTTCCGGCGCGGGCTCGGTGACGGGCGGGGCCGGAGTCCGCCGGGCCGCGGCGGCCAGCGTCAGCGTCACGCAGAGGGAGCCCGCCGCCATCGCGGTCATCGCCGCGGCCGGTGAGGTGAGCTGGGCCACCGCGCCGGCCAGCGCCGCGCTCACGCCCTGGAGGGTCAGCATGCCCGCCGAGTGCAGGCCCAGGGCCTGGCCGGCCATGCCGCCGGGGGTCAGGCTCATCAGCCGCTCCTGCTGGACCAGGCTCGCGCCGAACCCGGCGGAGGCCACCGTCACGCAGACCGCCGCCACCGGCACCGGCGGGTGGGCGAAGAACACCAGGTACGGCGCCGCGAGCAGCAGCAGGAGCGGGGTGACCAGCCGGCGCCGTACCGCGGGCCGCAGCAGACGGCCCACCGTCACGTCCCCGGCGAACATCCCGAGCGCGGCACACGCGAACAGGGTGCCGGCCGTGTGCGGGGCGTAGGACACGTAGAGGGACTCGCAGCCGACGACCATGCCGTTGGGCAGCCACAGGCCGAGGTAGGTGAGGCGGCGCGGGCGGGAGGACCACAGCTCGGCGTTGGCGCGCCAGGTCGCCGACGGCGAGGGGCGGCCCGCGGCCCGGGGCGGACGGTCGGTCAGGCCGAGGCGCAGGACGAGCGCGGCCGTCAGGTACAGGGCCGCGGCCAGCAGCAGACAGGCCCGCGGGGAGAGCACGGCGAGCAAGGCGCCGCCGGTGGCGAACCCGGCGATCTGCACGAGCCCGCTCATCATGTTGAACAGCGAGCGCCCCGGCAGGTAGCCGCTCTTGGCGAGGATCTCGTTCAGCAGGCCCCAGCGGACGCCGCCGCCGAGGGAGGCCACCAGACCGAGGACCAGGACGGCGGTGAACAGCGCGCCGACCGGCAGACCGGGCAGCGCCTGTACGGCCGTACCGGCGGCGAAGGCCAGCGCGACGGCGGTGAGGGTGGTCCGCGGGGGCAGCCGGTCGGCACCGGAGAGCAGCACGGTGGCGCCGAGCACCTGGGCGAGGGACGGGCCGAACATGCTGAGCGCCGACAGGAGGGGGGAGCCGGTCGCCCGGTAGACGAGCGTGCCGAGAGCGAGGCCGCCGACGGTCCCGGCGGCGTTCTGGGCGGCGGTGCCGAGGAAGAGGGGGGTGAACTCCGGGGTGCGGAACAGGGATCGGTAGCTGGGCATGTCCCGGAGTCTCGGGCGGGCCGCAGCGGACCCGTTACTGTTTCGCCGTCCCGCGAAAGGTCCGTGGGCGGTGCACGAGGAGGCGCGCGTGGGGTGGTGGCAGCTCAACGCGGACACCCTGGCCCGGAGCCGGTTCGTCGTCTCGCCGCTCGCCGAGACCTTCGCCGGGCTGAAGCTGCTGCACGCCGGGCGGGGGACGCACCCCGGTGAGCACAGCTGGCTGGGCACGCATCTGCCCGCCTACCGGGACAGGCTCGCGGCCGACCCGGTGACGGCCCGGCTGGTGCGGGCGGGGCTGGGCCGGGACTGGATCGCCGACTTCCTCACGCCCACGCCCCGCGACGGCGAGAGCCTCCCGGACGGGATCGCCCGGGTGCGCGCCACGCGGCCGGCGGACGCCCGCGCGCACCTGCGCCGCTCGCTCGCCGGGCCGCTGCCCGCCGAGCTGGACCGCGACGACCTGCCCGAGCGGGCCGCCGTACTGCTGGAGTGGGTCTGGGAGGAGACCGTACGACCGTACTGGGGGCGGCGCCGGCGGGTGCTGGAGGCGGATGTGGTGGCGCGGACCGCGCAGGCGAGCCGGGGCGGCTGGGCGAGCGTGCTGGACTCCCTGCGGCCGGGCGGCACGCGGTGGCTCGGGGACAACCGGTTCCAGATCAACCTGCACGAGTATCCGCCGCGTGAGATCTCCGGCGCCGAGCTGCTGTTCGTGCCGGTGACCGCGCAGCGCATGGGCTGGGTCGCCTGGGAGGACGATGAGCGGTACGCCGTGGTCTATCCCTGTGCCGGTGTCCTGGCCGGGGACGGCGACCGGGTGGTGCCCGCCGGGCTGAACGCGCTGCTCGGACCGGGCCGGGCCGCGGTGCTGGTGCTCCTCGGCTCCCCGCTGAGCACCACCCAGCTGACCGCCGTGACGGGGCAGGGGCTGGGCTCGGTGGGCCGGCACCTGAAGGTGCTCCGGGAGGCGGGGCTGGTGACGCGGCGGCGGGCCGGGCGGTCGGTGCTGTACGTGCGGACGGCGGCCGGCGACGTCCTGGTCGAGGCGGGGCAGGAGGGCCGGTGAACTCCTCTGCGAGGCCGGGCAGGAAGGCCGGTGAACTCCTCTGCGAGGCCGGGCAGGAAGGCCGGTGAACTCCTCTGCGAGGCCGGGCAGGAAGGCCGGTGATGTCCGGCGAGGCGGGGCAGGGGGGCCGGCGATCCCCTCGGCAAGGCCAGGCGCAGGCACGAGGCCCGGCGGCCTCCTCGGCGAGGCCGGGCAGGAGGGTGTGCCCCGGCGGGGCTAGCATCCGGGCATGACGACTACTGAGCACAGCGGCTCCCCGCTGGACGTCGAGATCGGGGCCCTCCAGGGCGGCTCCGCGGATCTGTCGCGCCTCGCGGGCAAGGCCGTCCTCATCGTGAACGTGGCCTCCAAGTGCGGACTGACCCCGCAGTACACCGGGCTGGAGAAGCTCCAGGAGCGGTATGCCGAGCGGGGCTTCACCGTGCTGGGCGTGCCCTGCAACCAGTTCCTCGGGCAGGAGCCCGGCACCGCCGAGGAGATCGCGGAGTTCTGCTCGGCGACCTACGGCGTGACCTTCCCGCTGACGGAGAAGGTGGAGGTGAACGGGGAGGGCCGGCATCCGCTGTACGAGCGGCTCGTGGGCTTCGCCGACGCCGAGGGGCACAGCGGGGACATCCGCTGGAACTTCGAGAAGTTCCTGATCGGCCGGGACGGTCAGGTCGTCGCGCGGTTCTCGCCGCAGACCGAGCCGGAGTCGACCGAGGTCGTCTCCGCGATCGAGGCCCAGCTCGGCTGAGCCCGGCTCGTGCCCTTTCGGGGCCCGGAAGAGGCGGTGAGCCCTCTCGGCAAGGACGGCGACTGGTCGAGAGGGCTCTCCTGGTGGTGCGTGTGCAGTTGTGGTCCGGACAGGGTCAGGGGGAACCCCTCACGCCTTGACCGAGGCCACGAAGGCGTTCCACGCGTCGGCGGGGAAGGCCAGGATCGGGCCCTCGGGCGTCTTGGAGTCGCGGACGGCGAGTTCGGCGGCGGTGGGCGACTTGACCTCGACGCAGGCGCCGTTGCCCGCGGAATAGGAGGACTTCATCCACGTCTCCGAAGCGCCCTGAATCAGTGCCATGTCCACTCCTGTTGCGAGTTGCGGTAGTGCGGTTCACGCCAACCATGTCGTCTGACTGGCGTGATCGACGCTACCGGGCAACTGCGCGCCGCGGAGGAGGCGTTCACTCGACCGGATGGCATATTCCAGGTGAGCCTTCCATTGGAGTGGACCGGCGGTGTACGATCCCGCGCCCCGCGTGAACCCGGGTCAGTCGGCGTACTCCTTCGCCACGTCCGCGATGAACTTCCGGGACGCCTCCACGTTGAGGGACTGCGCCCGCAGGTGCTCGTACATCACGGCGTACTTCTGCACGTCCTGGGCCTTCTCCAGGTACAGGTCGCTGGTCACGCCCTCCAGGTACACCACGCTGGAGTCGGCCGCGTCGGCGAACTCCAGGATCGCGTACTGGCCGTTGAGCCCCGGATGCGCGCCCACGTCGAAGGGCAGCACCTGCACGGTGACGTGCGGCAGCTGCGACATCTCGATCAGGTGCTCCAGCTGTTCCCGCATCACCAGCCGGCTGCCCACCACCCGCTTCAGGGCCGCCTCGTCCAGCACCACCCACAGCCGGAGCGGGTTGGTCTGGGCGGTGATACGTTCCTGTCGGCGCATGCGCACCTGGACGCGCTTCTCGATCTCGGCGGTCGACGTCTCCGGCAACGCGCCCTGCACCAGCGCCTCGGCGTAGGCCCGGGTCTGCAACAGCCCGGTCACCAGCTGGGGTTCGTACACCCGCAGCGACTCGGCGTCCGTCTCCAGCCCGATGTAGACGCTGTACGGGATGTCGCCGAAAGTGTGCCACCAGCCCTGCTGTCTGGAATCCCGGGCCATCTCCATCAGCGAATCGACGATCCGCTGGTCCTCGACCTCGTACACCCCGCACAGATCGCGCACGTCGCGCTGGCTGATGCTCCTGCGGCCGTTCTCCAGCCGGCTGATCTTCGACTGCGACACCAGCAGCCGCTCCGCCACCTCTTCGGCCGTCATGCCCTTGAGCTCACGGAGCCTGCGCAGCTCCTGGCCCAGCCGGCGCCGCCTGACGGTGGGATTGACATTGGACGCCACGGGACGTGCACCTCCGGCTGCCTGCCTGTTGCTTAACACTTTGCGTATCTGCTGTTGAGCAGACTGCCACCAAGGTGCTTTCTACCGCTGGGAAACCGAGGATATGCAGCAGGGGACGCAGTCGAGCGGGGCGGGGGGTACCGAGGGGGGAGGCCCCCCCCAGCCGCCCCCCGCCCCCCCAACCCCCCGGGTGGGGCCCCGGGGGGGGCGGAGCGCCCCCCCCCCCCCCCCCCCCCCCCCCCCCCTCGGACCAGCGGCTCCCGAACCGGGTCTGTGGGGACCGGGGTTGCGGCTCAGTGGGCCACGGCGCGCGCCATGGACCCGCGACGCGGCTGCATCGGGACCCCGCGCGCGGGTTCCGGCGCGGGCCGGGCGCCGGGCGCGGCCTGCCGCCCGGCCGCGGCCGGGCCGCGGCGCGGCTGGGCGCCCGCACCGTTCTGCACGACCATGACGGCG
>NZ_JBEXKG010000036.1:0-59878 GCF_040609555.1 Streptomyces sp. NPDC004658 | reverse complement strand
GCCGCCGCCCGCAGCGGCCGGCTCAGCTCGCGCAGCACCGGCCCGGTCCGGATGGGCACGCTGCGGCGCCGCATCCCGGCGAGGAGCAGGACGGCGGTCAGGGTGATGCCCGTGGCGTTCGCGGCGGCGATCCCGGCGACCCCCCAGAACCCCAGCGTCCAGGCACCGATCCACGAGGTCACGACGATGCCCGCCGCCATCGCGGCCACCGGGTACCAGGCGGCGCGGCCCGCCGAGAAGTAGGAGCGGACCAGGACGCCGGTCAGGGTCTGGCCGAGCAGGCCGAGCGCGTAGACCCGCATCACCCCGGCGGTCGCCGCGGTGTCCTCGGCCGTGAACGCGCCGCGCTGGAACAGCACCCCGATCAGCTGCGGGGCGCAGGCCACGACGGCGGCCGTACCGAGCAGCACCAGACAGCCGGCCAGCACCAGATCCCGCTCCACCCGGTCCCGGGCCCGCTCGGTGTCACCGTCGGCCAGCGCGCGCGCCACCACCGGGAAGGTGACCGTGCACAGCATCGTCGACAGCGTCATCGGGATCTGCGCGACCTTCTGCGCGTAGTTCAGGTGCGAGATGGCCCCGGCGGGCAGCCCGGAGGCGAGGAACCGCTCGATCAGCACCTGCGACTGCCGGCACAGCGCGAACAGCAGCACGGTGGCGAGCAGCGGCACCGCCAGCGGCTGCGCGGCCGCGACGGACCCGGTGTCCGTTCCGCCGACCCGGCGGTGACGCAACTGCCGTACCAGGGAGGGGAGCTGGACCAGCACCATCAGGCAGCCGCCCACCGCCACCCCGAACGCGGCCGACCGCACGCCCCACCGGCCGCCGAGCGCGTACATCGCCGCGATGATGCCGGCGTTGTACGCGAGGTAGATCGCGGCCGGTGCCAGGAAGCGGCGGTGGGCCCTGAGGGCCGCGCTGGCGTACCCGGCGAGGCCGAAGCTCAGCACACAGGTCGCGGTGAGCCGGGTGCAGTCCACGGCGAGGGCGGGGTCGGGCAGGCCCGGCGCGAGCGCGGCGACGAACTGCGGCGCGGCCACCGCGAGCAGCGCCCCGACCGCAGTGAACCCCAGGGCCAGCCGGGGCAGGGTGCCGGCCACCAGCGACCGCACCGGATCGCCCGGGGCGCCCCGCGCGCGGCGGGCCAGGGCCGTGCTGAACGCCGGGATCAGCGCGAAGGCCAGCCCGTCCTCGATCAGCAGCGTCGCCGCGAACTCGGGCACCGTCCAGGCCACCAGGAAGGCGTCCGTGTCCCGCCCGGCCCCGAACAGCCGGGCCAGCGACTGGTCCCGCACCAGCCCGAGCAGCGCCGCCGCCATGGAGAGGGAGGCGGTGACGAGGGTCGCCCGGGCCAGAAACCGCCGCGTGGGCGGCGCGTGGTCGGCAGGCGGGGACACCGGAGGACGGAACGGGCCTGCCACCGCCGGTTCGGCCGACCGGGCCGCGGGCAGGCTCGCCCCACCGGCACCGGCCGTCGGTTCCGCGCCGAGTGCGGGCCAGTACGGACCGGACGCCGCCCGGGGCGCGCCGGGTTCCGGTTCCCCGTCGAACGTCGGACAGGGGGTGCCGGCCTCCGGGCGTGCGGTGCCGGCCGGCCGGGGCGCGCCCGCCTCCGGGTCCGCGTCGCGTGCCGGGCGGAAGGGCGTGCCGGGTTCCGGGCCCGGCATCCCGTCGGTCCTGGGAGGCGTCATCGCGCGGGCCTCCGGGAGCGCGGGCGCACGCGGCACGCGCCGGACGCGGGGGCCGTGCGGGGCGCCGGTACCGTCATCGTGGCACCGCCTCCTCCGCCCGCCCGATCCGCCCGGCCGGTACGGCGGTGCGCCCGCCGGAGCCCACCTGGTCGCCGCCGACCAGCGCCCACCAGGCGATCAGCCCGAAGCACACCGCCGTCAGCACGGTCGACGGGCCGCCGATGTCGGCGTACGCGAAGTCCACGAGCTGCCACACCAGCAGCCCGCAGGCGACCAGCGCGCAGTCCAGGCCCCGGCCGCCGGCCGCGCGGGCCCGCCACAGGCCACGCAGCGCGCACACCAGCAGCGCGAGCCAGCCGCCCGCGAGGCACAGCAGCCCGATGAGGCCCTGTTCGCTCAGGACCAGCAGGTACATGTTGTGCGGGGACAGCAGCGGCTGCCGGCGGAACGCGGCGCCCGCGCCCTCGGTGTCGCTGCCCGAGGACAGCGCGAGCGACGCGTGCCCGTCGCGGTACTCCGGAAACCCCTTCAGACCGACGCCGGTCAGCGGGCGGTCGCGCCACATGCCGGTGGCGGCGGCCCACATCGTGTACCGGTCGGTGACCGACTGGTCCGGCGCGTCGGTGACCCGGGTGATGCTGTCGATCCGCTCCTGGAGCATGGCCGTACCCACCCCCAGCCCGGCCACCAGCACCACGCCCGCGGCCACCGCGGCCACCCCCACCCTCAGCGCCCGGCGCGGCCCGGACAGCACCAGCTGCACGGTGACCGTGACCGCGGTCGCGATCCAGGCGCCCCGGCTGAAGGACAGGGCGAGCGGAACCGCCAGGGCGACCGCGCAGCACGCGGCGAGCGTCCGCTCCCGTGCCGACGTCCGGCCGAGCGCCAGACCCACCGCGCACACCAGCCCGAACGACACCACCGTGGCCATGCCCATCACGTCCGACACCCCGAAGGTGCCGACCGCGCGTACGTCCTGACCCTGGTAGGAGGCCCCGGTTCCGGTGACGTACTGGTGCGTGCCGACCACCCCCTGCCAGCCCGCCAGGGCCACGAACGACCAGGCCAGCAGCCGGAGGTCGGCCCGGCCGCGGACGAGCAGCACGACGGCGGCCGGTACGAGCACGAAGACCTGGAGGTAACGGCCCAGTCCCGTGAGCCCTGCACCCGGCGACACCGCGTGCAGCGCCGCCAGCGCCAGACCGGGCACCGGCAGGCCGAGCAGCAGCGCGGCGGTCCGGGTGAACGGGCGGCGGCGCGCGCGCAGCAGCCGTACGACGCAGAAGACGACGACCAGCGCGGACACCGCGTCGGCGGGACCCGCGCCGCTCTCGGCGCCGGGGGCGACCGGCAGCGCGAGCAGGGCGACGACGGCCACCACCGGCAGCACCGGGGACAGCCGCGCGGGGCGCCGGATCGGCAGGGGGAGGGCCATCGGTCAGCTCCCCGTGGATCGCACCAGCGCGGCGGCGGTGCGCAGCAGGATGCAGACGTCCTGCCACAGCGACCAGTTGTCGATGTAGGCGTTGTCGAAACGGGCCCGGTCCTCGATCGAGGTGTCGCCGCGCAGCCCGTTGATCTGGGCGAGCCCGGTGATGCCGGTCTGCATGCGGTGGCGGGCCGCGTACCCCGGGTACGTCCTGCTGAACTGGGCGACGAAGTACGGCCGTTCCGGGCGCGGGCCGACCAGGCTCATGTCACCGCGGACGACGTTCCACAGCTGGAGCAGCTCGTCCAGCGAGGCCTGCCGCAGGAACCGGCAGAACGGGTTCATCCTCCGCTCGCCGGCCACGCTCCACCGGGTGGCCGCCTCGTGCTCGTCGGCCGGACGGTGCGTGCGGAACTTCAGCAGCGTGAAGGGACGGCCGTCCTTGCCGACGCGCTCCTGCCGGAACACCACCCCCGGCCCGTCGGTGAGCCGCAGCACCGTCGCGCACACCAGCAGCAGCGGGCTGATCAGCACCAGCAGCGCCCCGGAGACCGTGATGTCCAGCAGCCGCTTCGCCACGCTCGTCCGCCGCCGCGCGCACAGGTCCAGCCGGCGCACGGCGAACCCGGCGAGCTGGTCGCGCATCTCGTACGCCGGGCTGTCCGCGTCCACCTCCCACAGCGTGCAGCCCGACTCGGCGAGCGCCCGCAGCAGCGGCCCCTTCTCCGTGCGCACGGCCGGGTGGACGGTGAGGACGACCCGCACCCCGTTCTGGATGAGCGCCCGCTCCACCTCCTCGCCCGTGGTGAGCACCGGCAGACCGCCCGCGCCGTCCGGGTGCTCCGCGACCACGCCCACCGGCCGCACCCCGCAGCCCGGCCGGCGGAGCAGTGCGGCGGCCACCCGCTGCGCGGTCGCCGCCGGCCCGATCACCAGGGCGGGCCGCGGGTGACGGCGCAGGACGACCCGTCGCCGCCAGTACACCGCGCCCCTTCCGGCAGCGGCCACCGCAGCGTGCAGGGCGCAGCCCAGCAGCAGGGTCCGGGCGGTGAGGGCGCGCTCGGGGTCGTACGCGGCGAGCAGCGCGGCCAGCGCCAGCCAGGCCACCGCGATCCGCCCGCACACCAGGGGCAGTTCGTCGAGCACACCGGGCACCGGCCGAGCCGAGTGCGGGCGCAGCAGCAGCGCGCCGCACACCAGCGCGGCGACGCTCACCGGCCGGCGGGCCGCCTCGTCCAGCGCGACCGCGCCCACCAGCGCGGCGAACAGGTCGGCGGCGAGCAGCGGCAGCGGGGAGGCGGGCCGCGCGGGTGGGCGCCACGCCGGGAACCGGAAGCCGCCGGCGGCGCGGGCCGGCAGCACCGAGACGGGCGAGAATCCGTGGTCCCACGGCTGCGAGCCGGGGGAGGGAACGGTGCTTTCCGCAGTCACGAGTGGATGGACTCCCTGCACTCGGAGGACACGGGCTGGGCTGCTTCACCGGCTCCCGGCAGGGTGGCAGGGCCGGGACGGGCGGTGCCGGGGGGTGGATCAGCGGCGCCGCGGCCTGCGTCGGTGGTGCCGGGGGCTGGGCAAGCGGTGCCGGGACCCGTGTCGGTGGTGCCGAGGAGGTCGCCGTAGAGGGACGTGATGCGTGCGGCGGTGTGCCGGATGTCGTGCGTGGACAGGACGTGCCGGCGGCCCTGGTCGCCGAGCGTCGCGCGCAGCGGTGGGTCGGACAGCAGCGCGGTGACCGCGCCGGCCAGCGCCACGGGGTCCTCGGGCGGCACCACGCAGTGCGCGACGAGCGCCGGCGGCATGCTCTCGCGGGCGCCGTCGACGTCGGTGACGACGACGGGGGTTCCGCAGCCCAGCGCCTCCAGCGGGGCGAGCGCCATGCCCTCCCAGCGCGAGGGCAGCACCACCAGGTCGGCCGTCCGGTACCAGGGCACGGGGTCGGCGACGGCTCCGGTGAACCGCACCGAGGGGGGCGCCTGCTGACGTAAGGCCTCCCGCTCCGGGCCGTCGCCGACCAGCACCAGTCGCGCCCGGGGCAGCGCCCCGAGGACGTCCTGCCAGGCGCGCAGCAGCACGTCCTGGCCCTTTTGCCGGCAGAGGCGGCCCACACAGACGACGAGCGGACTGCCTTCGTCGCCGGGTTCCGCGGCCGAGGGGGTGCCCGTGGACGGAGCCGGTGCGAAGCGGGTCGTGTCGATGCCGTTCGGGACGACCGCGTACGCCGCGCGCACCCCGGCGCGCAGACCTGTCGCACGCTCCGCCTCGCTGACGCACACCACCCGGTCCGCCCAGCGCGCCCCCCATCGCTCCCAGCGCAGGGCGAGCGCCGAGGTCAGGCCGCCGACCGCCTCGAAGGACCAGGCGTGCGGCTGGAACACGGTCGGGACACGCCCGCGCACGGCGAGCCGCGCGGCCAGGCCGGCCTTCGCACTGTGCGCGTGCACCAGTGCGGGCCGTACCTCGTCGACCAGGCGTGCGAGTCGCCGTACCTCGCCCGGCAGGCCGGGCCCCGGGGAGCGGGCCGCCCGCCAGTCCCGGACGTCCGCGCCCAGTTCCCGCAGGCCGGCGGCGAGTGCGCCGCCCGGACAGGCCGCCGTGACCCGCAGGCCGGCCGCCAGCTGGGCGCGGGTCAGGTCGAGCACGACCCGGGCGACACCGCCGTCGACGGGTTGCGCGAGGTGCAGGACCCGGGGCCCAGGGTCGGGTACTGGCTGGTGCATTCGCGGGTTACCTCGCTCACGGGGGCGCTCTCGGGACTGCGGTCGTGAACGCGGCCGTCATCTCCGGGCGTTCGCAGCGGCGAAGAGCACGCCGGCCCGTGCCGCGTCCGCGTGGGAAACGAGCCGGAAGCCCAGGTGGTCACCACCTCGTCGCAGAGCCCGGCCGAGATCGCACAGCGCGCAGTCGTAGCCGAGCGTGTCGGCGTAGGCCCGGACCCGCCGGGCGCGTACGTCACCCGGTGCACCGGTCGTGGAATCGACTACGCCGTCCGGAGGATCGGTGGGGTCGCGCGGCGCGGCTCCCCTCCCCACGTGCCGGAGAGGCCCGCAACTCTAGCGGCCGACCGGACCAACCCTCAGAAACCGTGCGAACTCGGTGGAGTTGTGAAGGGGCCTCCCGCGTACGTCACTCCATTGGCGGCACAACCCCCAGGGGTGCCACGCGTTGACACAACGCCGGGTATCCCGCCCGGATGTTTGTGTCGATCCCAAGGAGCACCTCTCCATGTCGCGTATCGCGAAGGGCCTGGTCCTGACCTCCGCCGCCGTCGCGGCCGTCGCCGGCGGCGCCGGCGTGGCCTCCGCCGACGCCGGTGCCGGCGCCGTCGCCGCCGGCTCGCCCGGCGTGCTGTCGGGCAACGCCATTCAGGTCCCGATCCACGTGCCGGTCAACGTGTGCGGTAACACGGTGGACATCATCGCGCTGCTGAACCCGGCGTTCGGCAACACCTGCGTCAGCGACTGACGTCGGGGCGCAACCCTTCGGCCGGCCGCCCGTCCCGCTCGTCCGTCGCGGGGTGGACGGCCGGTTTTGCGCTCCCCCAGGTGGATCACAGTGGGTGGGTGAGCGGTTGCGGTGGGCTACCGGTGAATCGACGGTGGGGTCAGGTCCCACTGTTCACCGAAAGGAACACCCATGCGTGATCTGCCTGCCCGGCGTCTCGCGTCCACCGTTCTCTGCGCGTCCGTCCTGGTCGGGATCACCGGCCCGATCGCGGTCGCCGCAGACGCGGCCCGGGAACACGACCGTGCCGCCTCCCGGGCGCCCGTCCCGGCAGCGGAGAAGGAGAAGCTGCTCGCCCAGATCAGAGCCCTGGGCAAGGCGGACTCCACACTCGATCCGGTCGTCGACCTGCTGAACCGGTCGCTGGAGCGGGGCAAGCTCCCCGCCGACGAGGCCCGACGGCTGGGCGAGGCGGCCAAGGCCGCCATCGCCAAGGCCGCCACCGATCCCCAGCCGGCCACCCCGACGGCAGCGGCGGTCCAGCCCGCACCGGCCCGGCCCGCGGCGGCGACGCCCACCACGCCCGCGAAGCCCGCGGCTCAGACGACGCCCACGACAGCGGCGAAGCCGGCGACCCAGACGACGGCGACGCCTGCGACGGCGGCCAAGCCCGCGGCGTCCACGCCCACGACCGCGCCGAAGCCCGCGACGCCCACGGCCCCGGCGGCGTCCGCGTCCCCGGCGAAGCCGGCGGCGGCCACGCCCACGGCGTCCGCGTCCCCGGCGACCTCCGCAAAGCCCGCGGCGCCGACCGCCCCCGCCACGCCGACCGCGCCCGCCTCTTCCACGACGTCCGCCAAGCCGGCCGCGCCCACGGCCTCCGCCTCCCCGGCGACCTCGGCCAAGCCGGCCGCCCCCACCGCCCCCGCGGCCTCCACCACCCCCGCGTCGCCGGCCGCTCACGCTGCCTCCGCCGCCCCGGTGGCCCTTGCCGCGCGGGCGGCCACGCGGCACGGGGGCATCGCCAAGCTGCCCTCGGCCCGCGACCTCACCAGCGACGCGCTCTCCGCCCTGGAGACCGCGATCGACAACCTGGTCAAGGCGGTCACCGAGCAGCTCGACCAGATCCTGTCGTCCGCCACCGACGTGGTGTCCGGCCTGGTCGACCTGCTGGGCACGACCCTCCTCGGCAAGGACGCGTCCGACGCCGGCGTCGAATCCCTGCCTTCCCTGCCCGCGTTGCCGTCCCTGCCCGCGCTGCCCAGCCTCGCCGCGGAGTCGAGCCAGCCGACGACCGGCTGACGACCGGCTGACGTGGGGAATCACCTGGACCGCACGGCAATTTCATATGTCTTCTCGGCGCGGGGTTTCCGCCCCGGCCGGGCATCGTTGGACAGGGCGTCAGACATCCCTGGGTGACGTGAGTTGCCGAAGAAAGGAACACGATGAAGTCCCTGAAGGCCGCCGCCGTTGTCGCCGGTTCCGTGGCCCTTGCCGGCGTCGCCGCACCCGCGTTCGCCTACGACGCCCAGCACCTGCCGCCGATGAGCCTCAACGGCGCGCTCGCCGAGCTGGCCGAGAAGCCGCCCGCCGTACAGGAGCTGATGCCGTTGCAGCACCAGTCGGACGCGCTGGACACGGAGAACAAGGACTCCGTGCTCAGCAGCGTGAAGGGCGCCACCACCACCCTCAACCAGCGGGGGCTGCTCGGCGGCCTGCCCCTGCGACGCTGACGCCCGCTCGCCGCCAGGGCCGGTGCCGCACCGTGCGGAACCGGCCCTGGCGCGTGCCGACGACCCCGTCCCTCGATCGTGTGGAGCCGCCACGGGCGCTGCTCCGGAAGGGTGAGAAGCCGCCGGGTCACGCCACGGCCCGTCGATATGGTCGCGCGGTGACCTCAGTATCGAGCGAAATCCGCCCCTTCCGCGCCGCCGACCTCGGCACGCTCGCCCTGCTCGCCTGGATGGCCAGGAACGAGGAGGGCGACGGCAGGACGCCCTGTCTTCTCGCCTGTTCGCTGGGTGACGGCCCGGACGGCCCGGAGGCCGCGTCCGCCGCCGTGGCGCGGCTCCTCGACGAGATGGGCCTGCCCGTGGGCGGCGACCCGGTCGACGGCACCACCCGGCCGAGCCTGAAGGTCGGCATGCTGGTCGTCGCGGGCCAGATCGTCCTGCAGATGCCGCACGTCACCACGCAGGTGACCCCGCCCGCGGAGTGGCTGAGGGCGGTCGGGAAACTCGGTTACACCTACTTCATGTTCACCACGCGCGTCTGCCCCACGACCGGCCCCCGCCGGCCGGCCGAGGGCGCGGAGCTGGCCGCGTTCGCGGGCGCCCCGGAAACCACGAACGCCGCCGCACACGCCTATCTGCCCGCCCGCAGCCTGCGCGTCTGAGCCCGGCCCGCCGCGTTCACCCGGGTGCTTGCGCCGGCACACACCGGGGTGGCCGGAACGCCGGCGCCGATCCGTTGGTGGGACTTCTGGACGAGCTGACTATTACGACACTCGGGCGAATTGCGAAATGAAGGCGTTTTCCGCTCGTTACGCGGTACGGACGTCGAACCCCCGCATCCCGGCGGACGTCGAACACCCCCGCATCCTGAAAGGGACCGTACCTGACATGAAGCCGACCACCCGAGGAACCCTTGCCGCCGTCGTCACCGGCGTCGCGGCCACCGTGGGGGCCGCCGCCCCGGCCGCGGCGGCCGGCACGGTCCCCGTCCCCGTGCCCCTGGGCGGCGCCTCCACGGCGCTCGGCATGGAGCTGCCGAGGCTCGGCGCCGAGCTGCCGCTGCTGAAGCCGGGCGCCCCCGACGGGCCCCGGTACGTCACCGGCCGGCTCCTCCCCGACCGGACCCTGCCCCAGCTGCCGGTGACCAGCGGGCTGCCCGGCCTGGACGCCAGGGCGCCGCTGCCGCACGTCCTGGGCGACGGTTTCGACCACCTCGGCGTCGACGCGCCCGCCGGCGACCTGCGGGCCCTCGCCCCGGGCCTGTCCCTCGACGCCCCGCTGACCGCGCCCGACGGGAGCAACTTCGGCCTGCCCGGCGCCAAGCTGCCCCAGGCCGGCGTCCTCGCACCGGTCCTGCAGACCGTCGCCGGCGGCAACCTGGGCACGGGGCCGGGGCTGTAGCCGGGCACGGCCGTACCCGCCGTACGGCTTTCCGCCAGTGACCCCGCGTGCCCTCGGCCGGTTAGCCGGTACGGAATGTGATCCCGGAGGAGGAGCGAACATGGTCGTCGGTGTCGGCGGAGTGGCGGTCGGTGCGGAGCAGCAGGCCGGAGCGGGGGCGGCCAGACCCTCCCGTAGGGAGGTGGCGCGGAGGCTGCTCGCCTCCACGGCGGCACTGGCGCTGGCCCCGGTCGTCGCCGCCTCCCGCCCCGTGCCGTCGGCCGGGGCGTCCGGCGGCTCCTTCGACGAGACCTACCGGGGCCGCCGTATCCAGGGCGTCCTGGTCCCGGCCGCGGGGCGCGCGGCGACCGGGGGCGAGTGGCGGATCACCATCGACGGCCGCCCGCTGCATCTGATGCGCCGGGCCGACGGCACCTGGCTCAGCATGGTCGACCACTACACGTCGTACCGGACACCGCTGGAGGCGACCCGGGCGGCCGTGGACGAGATCGGCCCCGGCCGGCAGCTGCGCGACCTCGCACCGGGCCGGCTCACCGGCGGGCGACCGGGAGGGCACGCACACATGGGGGGACAGCATGGCGTACGTGCGTAAGAACGTCAGCACGCTCACCGCGGGCGAGCGGCGCCGGTTCGTGAACGCCCTGCTGACGCTCAAACGGCGCGGAGAGTACGACGAGTTCGTGCGCCTGCACATCGACTACTACACCACCGACGGCGAGGACGGTCTGCGCACCGCCCACATGGCGCCGTCGTTCCTGCCCTGGCACCGCAGGTTCCTGCTGGAACTGGAGCGGGCGCTGCGGCGGGTCGACTCGTCGGTGACGGTGCCGTACTGGGACTGGACCCGGGACCGCTCGACGACCTCCGTGCCATGGACGAAGGACCTGCTCGGCGGGAACGGGCGGCGCTCCGACCGGCAGGTGATGACCGGCCCGTTCGCCTACGCGGCGGGCCACTGGACCCTCAAGGAGGGCGTCACCGACGGCAAGTTCCTCACCCGGGACCTCGGCCGCTCCGCCGCCCCGCTCCAGCTGCCCACCCGGAGCGAACTGAAGTGGGCGCTGGACGACCCGGTCTACGACGCCCGGCCCTGGGACTCCACCGTCCGCAAGGGCTTCCGCAACAAGCTGGAGGGCTGGGGGCCCGGCAGCGGCAGCGGTTCCTGGAAGAACCACAACCGGGTGCACCGCTGGGTCGGCGGCGCCATGCTCGGCGGCGCGTCCGTCAACGACCCGGTGTTCTGGCTGCACCACGCGTTCCTCGACCTGCAGTGGTACCGCTGGCAGCGGGCCCACCGCAGCCACCGTTACCTCCCGGCGGAGCCGCCCGGCGCCGCCGACGAGCAGCACGAGCGGGTCGTCGCCCGGCACCAGAAGCTGCCGCCGTGGGACGAGACACCGGACCAGCTGGAGGACATGAGCCGCGTCTACCGGTACGCGTGAGCGGGCGGGCGTCCGCACGCGGGAAGAGCCCCGGCGCTCGGAGTGCCGGGGCTCTTCCCTGTCGTGCCTGTCGTGCCTGGCGTGCCGGTCGGCTCAGTTGCCGTAGCCGTCGCCGTAGCCGCCGTGCCCCGGACCGGGGTTGCCCGGCTTGCCCTTGTCGCTGTGGTTGACGCAGGCGTTGCCGAAGGCCGGGTTCAGCGCTCCGACGATGTCGACGGTGTTCCCGCAGACGTTGATCGGGATGTGCAGCGGAACCTGGACCAGATTGCCGGACAGCACGCCGGGCGAAGCGACGGCGCCGCCCTGAGCGCCCGCGTCGGCCAGGGCCAGCCCGGCCCCGCTGACCACCACGGCACCGGTGCCGAGGGCGACAGCGGCTGCCTTCGCGATGCGAGACATCACGTCCTCCTTTTGTAGCTCGGAAAGCGCAGCGGCAGGCCCGCCGCCGCACTTTCCGTTCAACGGCGCCGCACGGGGCTGGTCACGGTGATCAGCGGCGGATCACCCTTTCAACGGCAGGTCGCCGCCGCGTGAGACCCCTTCGGGCGCGGACACCGGTAGGGCTCCCGAGGGCGCATGTCAGCGGTCGCGGCAGCCGATCGGTCTGCCCGTCGAGGGGAACCGGCCGCGGAGCAGGGCGAGGGCCGTGCCCCTGGGCGGGAGACCTGTCGTCTGGGCGACCTGCCGGGACTGCGCGAGCAGGGGGCCGTGGCCGACGGGCCGGGGTTGGGGGGCCGGGGTTGGGGGGCGGCCCGGCCGTCACCTGCGGTGTGCTGCGCGCGCCGGCCCGCCCTGTGAACGCGTGCGGTCGGAGGCGGGCTGACCTGTTCGTCGTAGAGCCGGCCGTACGGTCCGTCGTAGGGATGCGCGGTACCGGTCCGCAGCAGGGTCTGGCCGTACTGATCCGGCGTACGGCCCCGGTACCGGTCCGCCGAAGCGTTCCGTCGTACCGAGCCCGCGTACGGTCCCGCCGTACCGTTTCGCCCTCAGGGGAGCCGTCGTACGGGGGAGCCCGCGAGCCACGCCTGGATGTTCTCGACGGCCTGGCCGTAGTACGTCGTGTAGTTGGCGTGGGAGACGTAGCCCAGGTGGGGTGTGGCGAGGAGGCGGGGCGCGGTGCGCATCGGATGATCGGCCGGCAGCGGCTCGGTGTCGAAGACGTCGACGCCGGCGCCGGCGATCCGGCCCTCGTGCAGTGCGGCCAGCAGCGCGTCCTGGTCGACGATCGCGGCGCGGGAGGTGTTGACGAGGTAGGCGGTCGGCTTCATCAGGGCCAGCTCGGCGGCGCCGACGAGGCCGCGGGTGCGGTCGCCGAGGGCCAGGTGGACGGACACGAAGTCGCTGTCGCGGAGCAGTTCCTCCTTGGAGCCGGCGAGTTCGACGCCCACCTCCTCGGCGCGCTCCTTGGTGAGGTTCCGGCTCCACGCGCTGACCCGCATGCCGAAGGCGAGGCCCACCTGGGCGACACGGCCGCCGATCCTCCCCAGCCCGAGCAGACCCAGCCGGCTGCCGTGCAGATCGGCACCGACGGTCGACTGCCAGGGCCCGTTGCCGCGCAGCGCGTTGCTCTCCTGGACGATCCCACGGGCGAGACCGAGCAGCAGCGCCCAGGTCAGCTCGACCGGCGGGGTGCCGGAACTCGCCGTACCGCACACGGTGACGCCGTGCGCCTCGGCGGCGGCGTAGTCGATGACGCTGTTGCGCATCCCGGAGGCGATGAGGAGTTTCAGCCGGGGGAGGCGGGCGATCAGCGAGCCGGGGAAGGGGACGCGTTCGCGCAGGGTGACGACGATGTCGTAGTCGGCGAGCGCGGAGGCGACGGCGTCCTCTCCGTCAAGGTGCTCGCGCAGCGCGACGACCTCCACGCGCTCCTCGATCACCGACCAGTCGGCCAGCCGGGTCGCCACACCCTGGAAGTCGTCCAGCACCGCACAGCGAAGTCGCACGTGATCTCCCTCCCTGCCGGTGACTGTAGCGCCCCCGCCTGGCCCCCTCCCATCCGATCCCGGGTCACCCGACGACCCGGCTCACCTGCCCCGCCTCCCCAGCCACGCCACACACCCCCACCGCACGGCTCCACCCACGGCGAGAGCCACGAGAACGGCTCCCCAGTCGATGACGTGCGGAAGCCCGGGGAAGAACGCGAAGAACGCCAGGGCCCCCACCAGCCCCACCACGAACGCACTTCCACCGATCCACCGACGCCGCGCATCCGCCACTTGCCCCGGCCCGGGGTCCCGCTCCTGCTCGCTCATGACCGACTCACTTGGTGATGTGGTGACACTGGCTGACGCGCCGTACCCCGTTGACGTAGAGGCGGGCGCATGCCCTGCCATAACGAGGGAGCGTCTGGGGAGAGTTGCTCCGCATGGGGTCGATCTTGCACTCGCTGTGGGTCTTGCCCCGTGAGGTCCGGTAGGTTCGATTGTTGGTGTCGGCGTAGGTGAAGTCGATGCGCCAGTTGCAGAAACCGCTGCTGAGCGCCGCGACGAAGGCGCAGTCGACACCGGCGTTCTGGTAGGTGATCTTCCTGCCGCTGCCGCGGATGATGTGCGTGAACATGCAACCGGTCGGCACCTTCACGGTCATACCGCCCACGCTGTACTCGAAGGTACGCACGGGCGTCGAGCCCATGGCGCCGGCGTGCGCGTTCGCCGGCGCGGCGAGGGCGAGGGATGCTGCGGCGGTCAGCGTCGTGACAACGCGCCTGAAGTACGCCATGGCCAAGGTCGGTCCCCTTCTGATGGTCGCCCGATGAACAGCCTGGGCAACCGGGTTCCGACGCGACCCGTTGCGGGGCGCCGGTCGGCTTCAGCAAAGTGAGGGAACTTGGCAAGGCCGGGATGACCAGCAAAAACGTTACCTGGGTTCCGGGCCGCTTCCCACCCCACAGAGCGCCGCCGTACGGACGGGGCGCGAGGCGGGGACGTCACGGGGAGGCACAGCGCGGTGACGAGCAAGTCACTCGACTTGGACGGTGCCTTGCCGGCGGACGGGTCACCCGGCGATCGAGTTCCCAATGGGGCTCGTCCGCCCTCCCGCGACCACCGTGCGCCGACGCGTCGACCGGTGATCAGGAGCGATGACCGCACCATAAGATGGCTCGTCCTCAACTTGTCATGAACTGAAGGAAACATATGGGCAGACAGATACGGAGCCTGGCGGCACTCGCCGCCCCTCTCGCGCTGGGGGCGGCACTGCTCGCTCCGGCCACTGCTCAGGCGGAGACCGTGGCCGCCGGAAACTACACCGCGGTTTTCAACTACCCCACGCCCACGACGTACGACTCCTCGATCAACACCTCGGTAGGTGACCTGATCGATCTCGCGGCGCCCAACTCGACGCTGTACATGGGCATGTACTGGTTCAACAGCTCGACTCTGCGGGCGAAGCTCACCGCCGCCCAGAGCCGTGGCGTCACGCTGCGCATCATCTCGGAGTCGGCGAACCGGGGCAGCAGCGACCTGGACAGTCTGACGCTGACGGGCAACTCCACCCTCACCTGGTGCTCCCGAGGCTGCCTGGGCAACGGCTCGGGCGACACGAACGCGATCGACCACGACAAGTACATCGTGTTCGACGCGCTCACCGACGGACGCACGAACGTCGTCTGGCAGAGCTCGCAGAACCTCGCGGGCGGTCAGGACGGCGAGATCAACAACGCGGTCGTCGTGTCCAACAACGCGACCCTCGCCTCCCGTTACCGCGCGCACTTCAACGACCAGATCAAGCACGCCGGCGACAGCCTGCACACGACGTACGACTACACCACGGGCGACCCCAGCTCCCCCGTCGAGGCGTTCTTCTTCCCCCGCGACACCGCCTCGGACGCCACCCACTACGGCAACGCCGACATCCTCGCCTCGTTCATCGACAAGGTCGACTGCTCGATCGACGGGAAGATCAGGATCTCGGCGGCCGAGCTCGACCAGCGTTCCACCCGCCCGGCTGTCTACGACGCCCTGGAGGCGAAGCGGTCCCAGGGGTGCAGCGTGGACGCGAACGTCCGCGATCTCAGCAACGGCGGCGGCAACAACGGCGTCAACGACCTGACCGGCCTCGACATCGCGGCCTACGGCAACCGCCCCGGCGGGTGCCGCTACAAGTCCTCGGCGACCGCGTCCTGCAACCACGGCACGACCCACTCCAAGTACCTGCTGACGGAGTGGACGAAGGCCGACGGCACCAAGGTCCAGCACGTGTACACGGGCTCGCACAACTGGACCTCGGGCTCGCTGAAGACGAACGACGAGACGCTGCTGCGCATCGACGACCCGACGGTCTACCAGGCCTACGTCGCCAACTTCAACAAGGTCCGCTCGGGCGCGGTCGACATCGACGCCTCGAAGTACGGCTCGACGTCCCAGCACTACTCGCGGGTCAACGTGCAGGCCGACGGCGACCAGCACTACAGCGCCATCGCCTCCGGCGGCACCTCGTCCGTCTACACCGCGGTGGTGTACGAGCAGGGCGACCGGCACGACTCCTCGGACACCGAGCTGGGCACCGACGTGTACATCCGCATGTACAAGGACGGCGTCCCGCTGTGGAACGAGAAGCTGCTGAGCAACAGCGGCACCGCCGGCAACACGACCTGGTCGCACCAGAAGCCCGACGTCGGCGTGGACGACCAGGGCAACGCCATCGTCGCGTGGGCCAAGGACGACGACGGCAACAAGTTCGCCGACATCGCCGTGGTCAAGGTGGCCCCGAACGGCACGGTGACCGCCCTGCCGCGCCCGCACGCCTCCGGTAGCGGGGACCAGCTGCGGCCGACGGTCGCGGTGGCCGGCGACGGCTCCTACACCGTCGCCTGGGAGAGCACGGCCGACGGCTCCACGCTCAACCAGATCTACGCGAGCAGCTGGTCCGGGACGGGCACGCTGCGCTACCAGGACGTCCAGGTCAGCACGATCAACGCGGGTGCGGCCGGGTCGAACCGCCGCCCCGACGCGGCGATCGACGACGCCGGGAACACCACGATCGTGTGGGAGGAGGACGCGGACGGCAACGGCGGCCTCAACATCGGTCTCGCCAAGCTGAACACCTCGGGCGGTTTCGCGGTGGCCCGCAAGGTGGCCAACTCCCTCACCGACGGGCAGCAGACCGTTCCCGCGGTGGCGTCGGCGGGCGACGGCCGGTTCGTCGTGGCGTGGACGGACGAGTACACCACCGGCAGCGGCACGCCGGTCCGTCCGCAGCGGATCTACCACCGCGTCTTCTCGGCGACCGGCAGCGCCGCGGCGGCCGAGCAGCGCACCACCGAGGACGGCACCAGCAGCGGCCCGTACGTCGACGACCAGCGGCCGATCTCCGACCAGGACGTCCCCGATGTCGCGGTCGCCGACGACGGCAGCTTCGTGGTCGCGTGGAAGGAGGCCTTCGACGTGAACATCGGCGGGACCGTGTACGCGGGCAAGGACGACGTGTGGGCCCGCGGCTTCAACGCGGACGGCACGACGACCGGCAGGCTCCCCGCCTACCGGATGAACGTGGTGACCGGCGGCGGCCAGGGCGGCCCGGCCGTGACCCTGGCCTCGACCGGCCGGCTCGCGCTGACGTACTCGGACGACTACGACGGCAACGGCTTCAACGAGATGCGGCTGCGGGACGCGTTCAGCAACTCCTGAGTCCGGCACACTCCGAACGTCCGAGGGCGGCACTCCGGGAGGGGTGCCGCCCTCGCTGCTGTGCGCAGGTGCACAAGGCCCCGCTGGCGGTGCCGGCACACATGCGCCATGAGCGGCTGAGGCGGCACGGCATCGGGGGGGGAAGGAGGGAAGCCCGGTCTGCTGCCGACCGCGGCATCGATGTCCCCGTCGCCCGGGCGGACGCTGGTGGCGTGGCCCGCCGGCACACCGGGCCGGGGCTGCGCCGGGATGTCGAGGGCCGTTTCCGTCCGCGCCACCGTCCCTGCCGTCGGCCGCAGCTCCTGTGCGTACCGCTCAGATCCGCCCGCCGGTGAGACGGGTGATCGGACCATGCGTGCGGCTCACCGCGCGGCGACCCACCAGGTAGGACGTGGCACTCAGCGCCGACAAGCCCGCACCCACACCGGCGGCGAGGAGCTTCCGCTGGGCGATCACCGTCCAGGCCGTCCTGGCGAAGTCCACGGCCTGCCCCGAGGCGGCGACGACGGCCCGGCGGCCGGCCTGGACACGCTCGGCCGCGCTGTGCGCGACCGCGCTGCCCTTCCCGGCCACTCGCCCCGCCCCGTCCACGGCTGCTGACGCGCCGTCGCCGACCTTCTCGGCTGCCTTGTCCGCCGCCTGCGACGCGGGAGCAGCCGCCTTCGCCGTGGCCCGCCGGGCCTTGGCGGACGCACCTCGCTGGGATACGGAACTCTCATTGGTGCCGCTGTTCGACTGACTCATGGACTTCGCCTTGCCGCTCCCGCGAACGCCAAACTCACCCAGCCTGGAGGGGCACGCCGATCCGCGTCCGAATCCAGACGCGGGCGTGCCCGAACGGCAGACCGTAGCTTCGTCGCGCTGGACCGCTTTCACCGTGATTCCCCGCTGCCCCCACTCGATCTGGGTTTGCGGTGCGGCCTTCGCGACAACCGACAACCCCTGCTGTCGGACCCGAGTGCCATGATGGCCGGCATGGACGAGGACGCGTTCTGGGCGCTGATCGAAGAATGCCGACCGGCCGGGCCCGCCCCTGATGCCGATGGCCTCGCGGCGGCCCTTGCAACTCGGCTTGCGGCCGGGCCGGTGTCCTTGATCGCTGAGTTCGCCGAACAGTTGGCCTGGGCGCTGTACCGACTGGACTTGCAGGAGTACGGCCATCGCCTCTCCGGCGACGCGTTCCTCCACGCGCGTGCGGCTGTCATCGCCGATGGCCGCGAAGCCTACCGGCAAGTGCTTCGGGATCCCGCGCGGTTCACGGCGTATGCCGCGGGCCTGATGTGGGCCGAGTCGCTGCTCCACGTGCCAGACCGGGCGTACAAGGCCCTCACCGGGCAGGAGTGGGATCGTCGCACCCGCTACTCGTACGAGTCCTACTCGAACCGGGCCGGCTGGGGGCGACAAGCCATGACCGACGACGAGCTTGTCGAGGCCGTCCGTGCCCGCGTCGCCGACCGCGACCTGCCCCCGCCGGCCACGCCGGAGGACGTCGCGGCGGTCGAAGCCGCGGTCGGCCGCCCGATGCCGCAGTTGCTGCGGCGCCTCTACCTCGAAGTCGCCAACGGCGGTTTCGGAGTCTGGGAATGCCTTTCGTTGACGGACACCGGCCATTGGTTCAGCGACGAGCGGGACATGATCGAGGCTCACCGCCTCTTCTCGGCGAAGGACGACTCGGGCAGCCCTGCGACACCCGAGGGGGTCGTCCCGCTCATGGATCGCGGCTGCTGCATGTGGACCATGATCGACTTCAGCACTGCCGAGGGCCGCGTCTGGGACTGGGATGCCAATGACTGCTGCGTCCTGGTGCCAACCACCTTGACCCTCGCCCGGTGGCTTACGGGCTGGCTGGAGGGCTGGATAGTCCCAGGGCCGTACTCCGCGTTCCGAGTACACGCTGACGGCTGCCGTGTTCCGCAACCGTCAGGTGCTTCGTAGTGGGCGCGGCTCCGAGCAGCGTGCCTCACCGAGGTGAGATCGTCACCGAGTTCGAAGCTGAGTTGGCAGACGGCTGCAAGAGGGAAACACCCACACCTGACCCTTGGCTGACGACCGTGGCCAGCGCCATCTTTTCGGCTAACAGGGCCTACTTCGAGCTGTAGCGCAGGCCCATTCTGCAGCGCGGGTCGGGGCTCTGCAGAGCGCCGACCTGCGCTGACCTGCGGATTCGTTTGCCGTCGGCGGCGCGGGCGAGGGGCTCGTCGGCCTATCTTGGCAGAATTCGAGCTGCTAACAGAGGCTGAACAGCTCTGTTGCGGCGGCTGCGTGCGACCTGAGATGCCGGCCTCCTGACTACCGGTCCCGCCAAACAAGAAGCTCGACGAAGCCCACGGTTCTGAACACCCCATGCCGTGGGCTTCTCTCATAGCTGGGCGGCCTCGGACGGCCCGGAGACGGCTCGGCTACCGCAGCGCCTCTCCGCTTTGTCATCGCCCTGGTCGGGGCTTGCCTCGTGAGCCGGAGCCACAACTGGTTGCCGCTGTCCAGGGTCGCTGATGTCAGCGCTGGACGTCAGCGGAACAGCCCCGGGACTGGGCAGACCTCCAAAAGTTCGTCTGGCCGGTCGGCCCAGCGCCACCAGACATGCCGACCGGCACACCTCCATAGTGTCCGGCAGGTCCGCCGGCCGTCGTCCTCCCGCTCGGAGAGAACAAGGCCACCGGACTGCATGGGTTGGTTGCACTCGGGACAGGCTGGGGTGTCGGTGGTCATGCAGCGCACCTTAAGGACGCGACCGCTTCGTCCCGCTGCAACTTGGGCGGGTGCGTGACCTTGGGGTGGTGAGCATCTCACCTGCGGTGATGGTCCGCAGGTGTGTGTGGTTGTCCGCTGCTGTCTGTCGGCGATGTCACGTAGTTAGACACTCAGCGTGACATACCCGGACCTCTGGACCCCTGCCGCTGCGCTAGGCTCCGCGCCGGGGCGAGGAGAGGGGGTTTCGCAGGTGACGCCATTTCGCATGGGTGAGTGGACGGTCTACGTCCTCGTGTCCCTGGGGGTGCTGTGGGCGGCGACAGGCAGGTGGCGTGATTACCCGAACTCTGATGGTAGGACGGCCGAAGAGGTTGCCGTTGTGGCAGTGAGGCGGTCCCGAACGTTCAACCGTTTTGTCCTCGCCGTGCTCGTAGCTCTGCTCCTGACAACCATCGTGGTCGTCGTCAGTTACTGAGCCAGCAGACATCCGCTTTGTAAGATCAATTTGTCCCCGCTAGGGCCGCTGCCGTCGGCCCTCACGCGCATCCTGCGGCAGCACATCGAGGACGAACAGCTCCAGCCGGGTGATCTGCTCATCCAGGGCGAGTTCGGTGGCATCCTCGCCGGCTCCGTCATCCGCCGGGCGTGGCGCAGTGCGCGTAAGGCCGTATTGCCCCCGCACGTCTTTGAGTCACCCACCGGACGGCGTGTTTACGACAACCGCAACACGCGCCTGACGAAGTGGCTCAACGACGGCATCCCGCCCGCTCACGTGGCCGAGTGGGCCGGGAACAGCGTCGCCGTGCTGCTGGCGACTTACGCCCGGTGCATCGACGGGCAGCTGCCGGACCTGAAGCGGCGGCTGGAAGCTGCGGGTGACCTTCCGGAGGCGGAGGTGCCGGGCGCCGGCTGATCTTCGGCCGGTCGAGAACTTCGCCACGTATGCGACCCGGCCACCCGCGAGAACCCGGTGACAGCCGGACAGCCCCGGAGTCTGCCCTTGATCATCAAGAGGGCGTCCGGGGCTTCGTCGTACCCGCTGACAGCCGCTCTGACCAGCGAAAAGCCCTCCCGAGCGGGAGGGCGGATACTGGCGCCCCCGGCAGGACTCGAACCTGCGGCCAAGCGCTTAGAAGGCGCCTGGTGTGACGACCGGCGCACCCTTGATTACCTGCACCTCTTCTCGTGCCTGGCACTACGGTGCCTGGCCTTCGACACGGATTCGACAGCGCTTCGGTACCCGGGTGCTAGTCAGTCTCCGGCGAACCACACGTAACTGCCCGCGGTGGAGACGCACTCTTGCAAGACCGCGGCAAGATCATCCAATGCCGCGCGCTGCCGCTCGTCCGTGCACTGTTCCCTCAAACCGGGCACTTCGGCGAGGGCGGCTTCGGCCTCTTGCTCGTTCATCATCGTGTCCCCGTAGAGGTCGACAGCGGTGAGTCGACCAGGGACACCGAGATAGTGAAGCGCCCCCAAGGCGTCGGCCAACGCATCGGCGTTCCCGTGGCACCCGCGCAAGAACGTTGCGCGAGACTTCTTCCAGTTGCGAGCCGGCCGAGCAGAGTGCAGTTCCACATCGATCCCCACGCCCGTCATCATGCATCCCGCAATGAGGTTTTGCAGGGGGTGATCGATCAGCGGTTGATCGGAATCTCGTAGACGATCTCGCAGTGAGCGGCGGGCACCACGATGTCGGCCGTCTCCACGGGCCGTCCCTTGTCGCTGTAGTACGTCCGCCGGATGTGCGTGACGAGCGCGGCCTTCTGGATGCCCAGAAGTGACGCTTCCTCGGCGGTCGCCTGCCTCGGCTCAGGCTGCTCGACGGCGTGGCTGACGGTGACACCGATAGCGGCCATCCGGTTCACGACCCCCGCCCCGGCGTGCGGCCCTCCCTCCGGGAGGACGACGAGAGTGCCGGCGGTGAGGTCGTACGGCTCCCAACTCGTCTACAGCTGCACGGGCCTGCCGTCGGTCAGGAACTCGTATGTCGTCCGGACGCACAGGTCGCCCTCGGCGATGCCGAGCCGCGCCGCGATGTCCGCCGGAGCCGGCACCTTGGCCTCAGTCCGGCTCTCCCAGTCCCCTTGCCTGCCCACGGCCTTCATGTCCGCCCGGAACGGCGACCCGTCGGGCCGCTCACGCGCGGACGAACGGACCACCCGTACCCGCTGCCGGGGCTCGGCGACGTATGTGCCCGAACCGGCGCGGCCCTCCAGCACGCCCTGGGAGATCAGTAGCTCCTGAGCCCGGCGGACCACGTTCTCGCCAACCCCGTACTCCTGGCCGATCTGGGCGCGGGACGGCAGACGGTCCCCGGGCTCCCATACGTGCTCCGCGATCCGGCGCCGGAGTTCGTCGGCGATGCGGAGATAGGGCGGCTGCTCAGGCATATGGAAAATCTAGTCCACTAGCTCTAATCTAGTTAACTAGCTTCACTGAAAGTGATCGCCGGTTGTCGGAGGCTGCCCTGTGCCCGCTTCGGGATCCCGCGCGGCGGCCATCGCCGCCCGGCTGTCCGCCGCCGGGCTTCCCGCGCGCGTGGAGGAGTACGACCGCTACACGTCGGTCGAAGCGCAGATACCGGAAATGCCCTCCGCCGACTTATGGCGGGAGGCCCTGGAAGTGGTGGCCGAGGCCGATCGGTTCGGCCTCCACGCCACCAGCCAGAACGGCCGCACCCTCTGGGCGGTCGTACACAAAGCGGTCCCCGCGACGGGCGATGTCGGGGAACCGAGCCATCAGCGATAGGAGCTGAGCAGCGTGCTCAACCGTATCCGCCGTGCCGTCTCGCTCACCAGAGCGCGGTACGCCCCCAAGGGCAGGCACCGCCGCCCCTTAACGACCTTCCGACCGACGGTCGCCCCTGCCTGCCCGGTGTCCGCCGATGCGTCGAGGCGGCCACTGGTCCGAGTTTCCGACATCGCCAACCACCGACTCCCGCTCGCAGGGGAGGACAACGCACTCGTCCGCCCCTACGTGCTGGCCTGGGAGCAACGAGTACGGCCACGGGCGGTGGTCGTTGCTTCCCATCTGCCGGCTGATGCCTGGTCGACCCTGGCGGGGGCCCGCTGATGTCTCCACGCCAACAGCTCCGCGTCACCGACGCCTCGGCCGTCCCCTACCGGTCGTCCGCCTGCCGTATCGGCACACACCCGATCTGCACGGAGTCCTGTCCCGTCTCCGCGCCGACCGACCTGCCGGTTGTCTATGAGACGTGCGCGTGCCCGTGTCACTCGATCCCGGGCCACTCCAAGCCCAGAGAGGTGCAGCGGTGAGCGGCTGGGCACCGGGCGGCGCGCTGGTCTCCACGGTCGAGGTCACGGCGACCACCGTGCAGCGAGGCGACGTCATTCAACTGGGCGGCAGAGCGTGCCGGGTCATGGACCTCTTCCAACTCCCCCAAGGGGCCAAACGGCTTCTCTTCGAGTCGGGCGAGCTGCTGACCATACACACGCGAACCCGGCTCGCCGCCGTTCGCGTGCAGAGAAGGCGGTGACCCGGTCTGTGCCTCGACGCCATCACGACATCGCCGACGATCTCCGGCGCCAGATCACAACGGGCGCAGTCAAACCGGGTGAACGCCTGCCGTCTGAGGCAGACCTCGCCGACCGATACAAGGTCAGTACGGCCACACTGCGAAGTGCGCTCGCGGTCCTCCAGGGCGAAGGTCTTGTCGAGAAGATCCACGGGAAAGGCAACTTCGTCCGCCGCTGCCGCCGCAAGGTCGTGTACGTCGGAGGGTGGGGAACGCTGGACCCGTGGACCGCCGCTGAAGCGGCCATGCGCGTCACTGTTCGCACCGCCACCGTGCAGGCGGACGGCCATCTGACGTCCTTGCTGAGGGTGCCGACGGGCAGCCCTCTCGCTGAGTTCTGCTGCATCAGCCATGAGGGAGACTCACCGCACGGTCTGGCCCGCATCTACATCCCGCGCGACCTGGCACCGGCCGGCGTGCTGGGTGACGACTCCTCGTGGCGGGACACGGCCACGCGCTTCGCCGTCCTCGGCTCGGCACCGGCAACTGTCCGGGAAACGGTATGTGCTCGTCCACCGACACCGGACGAGGCATCCGCCCTCCGGATCGGCCCAACGGCGGCAGCCCTCGCGATCACACGGGTCGCGACCGACGCCACCGGTCGTGTCGTCGAGGCCGCGCTACTCGTGTTCCCCGGGGATCGCGTCGACGCGGTCTTCACCACCCACAACGTGACCGATGAGAAGGGAACCCAACGATGACGGCACCGAACGAACTGCGACTCCTCCCGTGGTCGGGGCCGGAGGGGAAGGCCTGTTACTTGGACACCGACGACAAGGCCGGCTACATGTCCCGCCTGGCGGACAACATCGAAGCGGTGCAACTGGGGACGGCCGCCGAGTTGCTGGAGCATGCCTCCGCCACCCTCGACGACCAGGACGCCGGCCCGGAAGACTTGCAACGGCTGGCGACGGAACTGACCAGGGCGTTGCGGGACGTGCTCCGCGTTGCAATCAGCCGCGGTCGCCTCCTGGCAGTGAGCGACCCTCATCGACCCTGAGGGGGTCGCTGCGTCGTCCCAGAGGCTGAGGCAGCTTCCTCTGCTGCGGCCTGCTGGGTGCGACGTGAGATGCCGCCGAACAAGAAGCCCGACGAAGCCCACGGTTCTGAACACCATGCCGTGGGCTTCTGTCATTGCTGGGCGGCCTCGGACGGCCCAGAGACGGCTCGACTGCCGCAGCGCCTCTCCGCTTTGCCGTCATTGGTCAATATCGAGCGACCTCGGACGGCCCAGGGACGGCCCAGCTCCCGCGGGCGGCCCGCCGGCCTCAACGCGAGGGGCGTCTCTTCGGGGGGACCGGGCCCGGGATTACATCCTTGCCAAGGTGTTCCTTGATCAGGTACTTGAGTTCCGGCCCTTCGATGAGCTGGAGTCGGCCGTGTTGGCGAGCAAAGTCGTGGCTTGCCCTGCCGAACCACGATGTGGTGATCAGGACCCCCTTGGCGGCACGTTTGTGCTCGACCACTCCGGCGAGCGCCTGGACGGACTCCACGCCCACGAGCTTGCTGTAGCGCTTAGCCTGAATGATGCACTCACCGTTGAAGACCGGGTCCTTGCTGACAGCCACCGCGTCAATGCCCTCGTCTTTGGACGCCTGGGTGTTCCAGGCCTCCATGCCGATCGCCTCGAACAGTTGGCGAATTAGGTGCTCGAACTCGGTGGGCGTTAGCTTCACCAGCACGGGCCTGCTGTCCAGGCCTGCGACTACGTCCATGCTGTCCATGAGCCGGTACTTCGACAGGTCGAACTCGACGATGGGGCGGATCGGTTCCAGATCGTAGGGGTTGGGAGACACCAGCGCGTTGAGTCCCCTGAGGCACTGCGCTGGATCAACCTGGCTGAGACGGAGCTTCCCGAACTGCTCCCTGCTGGCGCTGAGCGTCACCAGGCAGGGTGAGACCTCCTGACCGGTGGCCCGGTCGATGGTTCTCACATGCCCGTTGAGGATTACGCCATTGACGATCCGGTCCGGATCGCTCGTCAGGACCTCGTGGACTGTCCTCAGAGCGACTTGGGCCAGGACCGAGGCGTAGATCTCCTTGCGCTCCTTCTCCGGACGAGGCAGCACGGTCGTCTCGTCTCGGTTCTTCACGTACCGATAGCCCCGCGCGGTAGGAACAATCGACTCAGGCGGCAAGTGGATTTCAACGAGTACGTCACCTGTGGCAGGTCGAAAGGCGATCCGATGCTCGTGGGGGAAGCCCAATGGATACTCCGACGCATCCAGAACAGCCCCTAGATGAGCCTCAACCGCCGCGGGCTCCCCAGCCCTGTACGCCTCACGCTCCTCGTCCAACTTCCCGTTGAAAGTTGCCACCTCGTCAAGGGCCTGCGCTTCGGCCTGGCGATGCTCGGCACGCCTCCGCTCCAGCGTTGCCAGCCGCTTCTCCTCAGCTCGCCTGTGGCGCTCTTGCGCCTCGCCGAACCGCACACGCGCCTCGGCAACCTCAGCTTCATAGCGCCTCCTGCCAAGACCCAGGACGGCAGCCAGACCGCCGGGCTCCGGTGGCGCGAACTCCTCCCAGCGCGGCGAAGGCTCCGGACGAGACCAAGGACGCTCGTCTAACTTCCTCGGTGTGTGAGTCCTCCGCCGGCGCTCAAAGGTCGTAGGCGGATCGCCCACCAACGCGTTACGGAGCAACTGCCCAAGCTGCTCGACTTCGTGCTCGACCCCGATCGTGCGCACCTGCGCCTGCTCAGCCTGCTGCTCCTGATACGCGGCCTTCCGCTCGCGTTCCTGCCGCTTGCTGGCCGTCTCAGCGGCCTTGCGTTCCCGTTCCGCTCGTCGTGCCCGTTGCTCCTGGGCACGTCGTAACGCCTGCTGCTGCCGCTGATGGTCGTTGCCTCGGCCACTGCCCCGTTGCGCCACCTGTCCATCCCTCCCCTGGCCTTACTCCGCCACAGGGCTGCATTCCCCTTCCAACTCGCAGAATCACGCAGGGCAGAGACGTTGCCTCAGCCGGACGGCACGGTGCATCGTGGAGTCAAGTCGTCTGTGCCTCAACCGACGACAGCCAGCCACGATGGCGGGTTTGCCAACCGACCAGGCGCGCGTATGCCTCGCCGCACTCCCACTGGCCTCAGCTGCGCTGTCGAGGTGTCGTTGACCAGAGGAAGCAAGTTTGGCCGACCCATGAGCACACCGCCTGAGCCATCAGCTGAGGTCACCCGGCAGGCCAGAGACGGTGGCGGACGCCGGTGAACGATGGCGGCCGTCAGCGCGTCGGCAAATAATAGGACAAAAGTGAATGACGCCTCGCAGTACGGGGCCCTCGGGCGGGAGCAGTGCCTCGCGTCGAGGCTCACCGTCGTAGGCGCCGGCATCCGGCACGTTCGCAACTAAACAGAATATACGTTCGAATTCTGCACTGTATCTGCACACTTCCCATTGAACACATTCACGCTTATGGTGAGGTTCAGGGTGGCTACGTGTAGGGGGGCGTCATGAAGCTAACGGTGCATCTTGCGCGCGAGAATGTCGCGGACTTCTCCGAACTCATCAGGCCCGTTTACATCGAGAGTCTCGGACTTGAGAAACTGGACCCTGCTGCTTCTCTGGGGTTCCCGGCGCAGGCTTATATTCAGCAGGACAAGCCAACCCAGCCTAAATGGCTCAGCTTTCTGAAGCCTCACTTTAACGTCTCCGAAATCTGGAACACTTCGACATCTTTCGTCTTGTTGGTGAAGGTTTCCGGACGAATTTTCGCCCTGACGTTCGGCATGTCAGGTTACAACGCGCTCGACCCTGCGAAGCTTGAAAAAGGCTTCGGCTTGCGAGTGTCAGCTAACTCGGTGGACGAGAATGACCTAGTAACGGTGGACACGCGTAATCTTGACGCAGTCACCCGTCAGCAGCGTACTCACCTAAGCGCCGGGAGTCGGATCTCAGAATTCTCCATTCCTTTGGAGCAAGATTGGGTACGCAGAATTCAAGGCAAGACCGGCAAGCTCTCCCATATCAGTAGCCTGGCCGGTGCAGACTCGCTTCAAATCAATATTTCAGCCCCCTTGAAGCGGCTGCCTGCGGTTCTCGCCGAACTCTTGGAACGATACAAGGCCACGGACTACAAGCGCGGGTTCCCGTTTTTGGACTACTTCCAACCTCTCAGTGAGGGTTCCGAAGTTGTTTCCGCCCTCGATGAGACGCTGCTCGACTGGATGAAGGAGCGGAGGGATGGAAAAATTTCACTCGCGATGCCTCAGATCATCGACGATGAGCAAGTAAATCACTTCGAGATTTCTGCCCGCAGGAGAGTGGTCGAGCTTGACGAAGTCACCTTGGGTGGCGTGTATAGGTTCTTGGATGAGTTTTATGGGGGAGACGACCCTCTAGGTGAAATTAAGGTTGTGCCCGTCTCGGACTCTGGTCAGGCGGCAGGGAAGAAGCGTACATTACGTGATTGGGTCGTCTGCGAGTTGGAGTATTCAGGTAAGACGTATGTGCTGTCCCTCGGGGATTGGTACGAGGTGAACAGAGATTACGTCGCATCGGTTAACGAGGCCATTCGTGCGATCCCTGATCTGACGCGCGATTTTGACTTCGACGAGTGGGACCCTAAGGAGAAGGAAGGTGAATACAATGAGCGAGTTGCCAAGAAGCATGGTTGGGTCCTGCTCGACAAGGACAACTATTACATCGGCGGACCCTCGCAGAAGATCGAGATTTGCGATCTTCTAACCAAAGATATGCATCTGATTTGCGTGAAGCAGCAGTCAAGCTCGGCCACCCTCTCCCACTTGTTCAGTCAAGGCAGCGTTTCGGCGGAGCTTTACAGAGGTGAGCCGGACTACAAGGCTCGCATCTACCGCGATGCCTCGGAGTACTGGAATGAGGCTATTGAGGAGCCGAGTGACGGCCCTGTGATCGTTTATGCGATAGCCAACGACCGCGCGGGGGATCTCGCCGACAATTTGTTCTTCTTCAGTAAGATAAGCCTACTTTTCAATGCGCGCATAGTGCAGCGACTTGGTCTCGGCGTGGCTTTGGCGCGCATTCCGATGCCTGAAGGATCACTGCGACGTAAGAAGAGGAACCCCCGTAAGAAGCAAGCGTCACGATCAGGCTAGCGTAGCGGCGGGAACGGAAAGCACTTGCCGAACGCCGCCGACATCCGCTGCCCGCGCAGCAGCCGCCGATGAGTAGTGCAGCCAGCCCGCCAGGATCCAGTTTGCCCTCCCCTGTGAAGCGTTTCATGCTTGTCTTTTCTGATCAGGCCTCCGTCTTCACAGCTTCATACCGCAGCCGTAAGTAGCTTGTGCAGCAGGTGCACGCTCTGCAGAGCGCAACTGATCACCGGCGGCCGTGACCTGCGGCCGCCTAACTGATCAAAGTCCTGACCTGCTGCCGAGTTGCCGGCTCCTGTCGACGTCGGTCACCGTCGAGCGCCTTGCCGAGGACGGTTCGGGCGGATGCTCACACGCTGGTCTACTGATCACCGGTCCCGCTCACCGGCGAGAATGACGAAGCCCATGGCTCTGAACAGCGCAGACGCCATGGGCTTCTGTCGTTGTCGGTCGGCGTCGGGTGACCTCGGACGGCCCGGAGACGGCCCGTGCCTCGCGCTGGAGCGGCCAGCATCCTCGTCGCGGAGCAACTCGGTTGGGCTGCACAGCCACAACTCAGCCGGACACGACGCAACCACTCACCATATTGCTACATGGATGGCATGATGTTTCTTTGTGATTGGAAGCATCAGGCGACAGTTGAGCGTCAGACGTTCTAAGCCCAATGAAGGCCTCGTAAGTAGACTAGAGGGGAGCCTTGCATGCCTGAGGCTCCCCCCTGCGCCGCGTAAGATGCGCGCCCTTTTACGTGCTCGCTTGTATCGCGGCGCAAGGGTTCCCATCATCGGCCTGTTGTGTTCCTTCCTAGCTATCATATGGGTCGACGGTATGGTCACAAACTTCATCAAGGGGGATGCTCAGCGAATATATCTAGGATTCAGCAGGCCGACTGTTGACGGATGGCATCTAATTGAGAGCGGTCACTTTCGGAGTATTAATGAGACGCTTACCTCGCCAACCGTGAAAGCTGTCTTTGGCGCTGCTGTTTGGACGGCGTTTCAGTGGCTGCCCCCTTTTCTAGCTTTCAGCACTGCCCTGGGGCAGCGATGGTCCCTCTCTCGAAAGACTCGCATATGGCAGCGCTATGGTGCTTTGGATAACGTTGCACGAGGAGTGACGGCATGTGCTGACGTGATGAGGGCCAGTCCCGCTAAGCGACCCAGCGCCCTACGTCATCTGGCCAAGCAGATTTCGCATGTGGAGGACGGGATCCTTACCCTTCACCGTCACAGCCATCAGCTTCCCGTTCGGTCGCACCGAAGGCGCGAATTGAAGAAGCATGCACAACTAGTAGTCTCGCAATTGCGCAAGGCGGAATCACGAGTTGATGTCGAGGGGGATGCGGCGCTGACTCCACTGGCTTCCCTGTTGATGAAGATCGGCACACGCTCCATGGAGGGTAAGATTGGAGCCCTTCTCGATAAAGAAGATTTCGAAGCGGATCTGAATCCTGTGCGGGATTGGGAACCATTGAGACTCGCATTGGCGGCCGTCTTAATTGCTGGTTGCGCTGTCGGTGTCAGCCTTCTTTCTTTGCCGGAAGATGTAACTCCATACGTAATTGGTGGTTGTGGTGTCGCCATCCTCGCTCTCCTTTATGGCCGCCGTGCCCATAATCTTCTCGGCTTGATTGATGCGATTCGCGGTGCATAAACCGAGATGCTGTAGCAGTCGAAAACCTCAGGTCGGTGGAACGGCTTTGGGCTGGAGCTGATTTGGCGCGAGTGATCATGGCCCATTACGCTAGCCAGCGGATCGGGCAGGTTTGCGATCCTGCCCGTTAGTGCCCGATCTTGGGCCATGATCTTCGAGGCTCGCGCCAAATTGGCTGCCTAAAGCCGTGGAGCCGACCGCCCCAGCCACGGAGAGGGTCCCTACCTCAGCCGGCATGCACGCAGCGCGCCGCCGGGCGCGGCCAGCCGGGGCGAAGACAGGAGGCAGGCCGCGCCGCAGAGGCGGCGCGCGCCCGCGCTGTGCGCGGGCCTTGATGAAGGAGAGAAGGTTTTATCCCGCTGGAATCAGGTGCTTGCCGTCGTGGCTGCGTACGTGAGGGCCGTTGCCGTCCAAGGCATCCAGGAGCCTGACCGCGAAGACCTCGGACATGCGCTCGCTGACCTCGTCGGGCGTGAGCCAGGAAACCGCGGTTGACTCGCTCGACGTGCGCTCGGTACCGCCGGAGGGCTTGCACCGGAAGACCAGGGCCACGATGCCGCGGGTGAGGTTCTTGTAGACGCCGGTCAGTTCGTCCACCTCGACGTGGATGCCCGTCTCCTCCAGGACCTCGCGGGCCACGCCGGCCTCGGGGGTCTCGTTGAGTTCGAGGATGCCGCCGGGGAGTTCCCAGGTGCCGTTGTCGGCTCGGCGGATTGCCAGGAGGCGGCCGTCCTCGCGCACCACCACTCCGGCCACGGATACGGAGTGCAGGGGAGACGGCGTCGCTTCCTGTGCTTGACTCATGTAGAGGAGCATAGGAGGCAGAGAAGGACTATGGGAACTGCGGCGGGAGGGGTCGGGTCCGGACCTCGGTACGTGCAGATCGCGGACGAGATCGTGCAACAGATCCGGGCGGGGGTCCTCAAGCCTGGCGACATGGTGCCGAGTGAGTCTGAGCTGGTGGAGCGCTACGGCGTGTCCGGCGGCACGATCCGTAAGGCCATGGTCGAGGTGCGGGCGAGCGGGCTCGTAGAAACCCGGCATGGCAAGGGCTCGATCGTGAAGAACCGGCCTCCGGTGCGGCACCGCTCCTCTGATCGCTTCCGGCGTTCGCTCCGGCAGGGAGGACAGGCGGCCTATCTTGCGGAGTCCGCCCAGTCCGGCGCCACGGCCAAGGTCAGCGTTCTCTACATCGGACCCATGGAGGCGCCAGAGGATGCGGCCCAGCGGCTGGGCGTTCCGACCGGTACGCAGGTGCTGGCTCGTCGGCGTCTCTACTTCCGTAACGGCACACCGGTCGAGACCGCGACGTCGTATCTGCCCTGGGACGTCGTGAAGGACATCCCGGAGCTGTTCGCCGAGAACCCCGGCGGAGGTGGCATCTACGCCCGACTCGAAGACCACGGACATGAGTTCGCGGAGTTCGTCGAGACGCTGCAAGCGCGGCCGGCCTCCAAGGCGGAAGCCTCGGAGCTGGCGCTGAGCCCGGGGGCGCCCGTGGTTCATCTGATCCGTGAGGCTCGTACGACCGCGGGTCTCGTGGCCGAGGTGTGCGACACCCTTATGGCCGCTGACCAGTTCGTTTTCGAGTATCGGATCCCTGCCGTCGACTGACGCGCACTCAACTCTCGGCAGCCCGTCACGAGTTCTTCTTCGTGGCGGGTTGACTCATGTACAGGAGTCGGCACTCTTCTTCCTGTCACTCATGTACATGAGTGGCTGAGTCCAGCATCTATAGAGGAGTGCCCTCCGTGCGTCAGATTCCCGTTGACACCTCCGGTGCCGTCGTGATGGTTGCCAAGTCCCCGCAGGTCAAGGTCCGTGACCGCCGTACCGGTGAGATCGCCACCGACGCCGAGACCGGGGCCAAGCTGATGACGGTCGATGTGATGTTCGCGGCGAACGAGGAGGTAGAGATCCTCTCCATCACCGTCCCGGAGCCCGGCATCACCGGCGAGCTGGCCATGGGCACGCCGGTCGCGCTCACCGGCCTGATCGCCCGGCCCTGGGAGAACGACTTCAACGGCCAGAAGCGGCACGGCATCGCGTTCCGCGCCGTCGCGGTCACTTCGCTCGCCGATGCCGCCGCAAGGCCCAAGGCGGCCTGATCATGACCGCCTTAACGGTCGCTCTGATGCTGGTCGCCGCCGCCGTAGGTGTTCTGCGGTGGCGGCGCCCCGCCTGGTACTGGTTGACCTTCGGGGTCACGCTGGCCGTGGTGCGGGTTCTGGTCCGGTACGGCTCCGTCATGGACGCGTGCGGGCTGACCGTTCCGCCCGCGCGGTGGCGGCTCGCCCTCGCCCGTGCCACCAACCGGCCGATACCGGGGCCACGCGCCCCGCGCATTCTGCGGCTGCGGCCGACGCGTACCGGCCTGGTCCTGCGGCTCAAGCTGCGGCCTGGGCAGGACGCCTTCGACGTCGCCGCCGCCTCGGACCGGCTCCGGCATTCCTTCTCGATGTACGGCGTGACCTCGCGGGAGCTGCGCTCCGGCGTCGTAGAGGTGCGGATGACCGGCTACGACGTGCTCAAGCGGGTGCAGATGCCGGCCAAGACCGACACCCGGCCGATGCGGGTACCGGTCGCCCTGCGGCAGGACGGCTCGGTGCACTACCGCGACTACCGGGCGATACCCCACGCCCTCACCCTCGGGGCCACGGAGTCCGGCAAGTCCGTCTACCAGCGCAACCTGGTCGCCGGGCTCGCCCCGATGGACGTCGCCCTCGTCGGCATCGACTGCAAGCAGGGGGTTGAACTGTTCCCACTGGCCCGCCGGTTCTCCGCGCTGGCCGATGACCCCGACACCGCCGCCGACGTGCTGGACGCGCTCGTGGTCCGGATGGAGCGCATCTATCAGGTCATCAGGGCTCAGCAGCGCCTCGCCGCCGACGTGCCGGACGCGGAGATCGCCGCCGACATCTGGGACCTGCCGTCCGATCTGCGCCCGACCCCGGTCGTGGTCCTGGTCGACGAGGTTGCCGAACTCGCTCTGTACTCCAACAAGGAGGAGGAGAAGCGCCGGGACCGCATCATCACCGCCCTGGTCCGCCTCGCCCAGCTCGGCCGAGCGGCCGGTATCTACCTCGAAATCTGTGGGCAGCGCTTCGGCTCCGAACTCGGCAAGGGCATCACCATGCTCCGCGCCCAGCTCACCGGCCGTACCGCGCACCGTGTCAACGACGAGACCTCCGCCAACATGGCCTTCGGCGACATCGCCCCGGACGCCGTCGTCGCCGCCATTCAGATCCCGGCGGAGATGCGGGGGCTCGCCATCGCGGGCGATTCGTCCGGAGGCTGGCACCGCATCCGCGCTCCGCACACCTCGCTCCGTCAAGCCGTGAACATCTGCAACCGGCATGCCGACCGGACGCCGGATCTGCCCGAGCTGGCTCCGTTCCGGCCCGCTCTCTCCGGCTCGGCCGACGCTCCCTTGCTGGCGGCCAAGCCTTCCCCGGCTACCGCCTGACTTCTCGGATTCCCACCGGTCGGCGCGACCGCTCTCGCGCCAAGTTCCTACCCCACCATGCCCAAGAAAGGAGATCTCGCTGTGTGCCCGAACTGCGAGGACTTCGCCCGGACCGTGCTCCTGCTCGGCCAACTCGCCCTCTACGCCGACACGACCGGCGCCGACCTCGATTTCGTGGAAGCCGTCAGTCCCTCCCTCGCCGTCTCCCTGCCGGAGCCGCCGCCCGGCGTGTTCCCGGACGGCTACGACCCCGACGGCGGCCCCGCCTACCCGGGTGACTCCTGATGGGTGCTCGTCACGGCCTCCGCGTCGACGCGGTCCTGGTGCAGGCCGTCATCGCCGGCGCCCTGTCCTTCGCGCATCTGCACGACCTGGCCTCCGCCGCCGGACAGAACGGGTGGAAGGCATGGGCCTACCCGGTCAGCGTCGATCTCCTCCTGGTGGCTGCCTGGCGGCGCCTGCGCAGTGAGGGCCCGTCCCGGCTGGCCTGGTGCTGGTTCCTGGTCGCACTCTGCGCCTCGCTCGGTGCCAATGTCGCCACCGCCGGGTTCCTCGACCTGACCGACCCGCCCGCCTTGCTCCGCCTCGGCATCGCCGGATGGCCTGCTCTTGCCTTCCTCGGCGGCACGCTCCTCGCTCACTCGTCGGCTGCGGAGTCGGAGCCGCTTCCGCCGGCACCCGTCGCGGAGGCCGAGGGCGCGGAGCCGCCGGCTCAGCAGCCGGTACCGGACGCCGAAGCCGCTTCGGCCACAGACGCCGTACCCGAGCCTGACGCGGCCCCGTCCCCTTCGGACCAAGCTCCCGCCCCGGCCTCCGCTCCGCAGGTCCCCGCCGTCCTCGTCGACCACGCCCGCAAAGTCGCCGACGAGTACCGCGCCCGTACCGGGGCCCCGATCGACCCCGACACCCTGCGCTCCCGCCTTGGCGTTCCGCCCCACCTCGCCGACGCCATCGCCGCCCACCTCGCCTGATCGGCGAGAGGAAGACCAGTGATCCGTGACCCGGGCGACCTGACCGCCTCCGACTACCTCGACGGCGCCCGTGAGACGGCCGCCGCCAACCGGCCCTTCCTCGCCCACCTGCTCGCCGAGGAAGCCGCCCGCCTCACCGCCGACCCGGCCACCGCCGCCGACATCCGTGCTGGCTTCCCCGCCCCGACCACGACCCGAGAGGAGACCGACTGACATGCCCGCCCGCGACCACTTCCACTCCGTGATGCGCATCGGCCCCGTGCAGATCGGCACGCACCGCGACCGCAACGGCCAGACCAAGCACGCCGCCGTGTGCAGCTCCGACGGCTGCGGCTGGTCCGCCGACTACTCCAGCCAGTCCGCGGCCCAGCTCGCCGCCCGCACCCACCGCTGCCGCGTCCGCTAGGAGACATCCGCCATGCAGGTCCCGCTCTGGCTCGCGCTGCTCGTCGTCGGCTACCTCGGCGTCAAACTCATCCGCCCGCCCGCCTGGCTCATCGCCGTGCTCCTACTCGGCGGCTTCCTCCTCGCCGACAGCGTCCTCGCCCCGGCCATCAACGCCCTCGTCAAGTAACCAGCCCGCGAGAGGAGAGCACCGATGTTCCGCCCGAAGATCCCGACCATGCCCACGCCGACCGGGCTCGGCACACCGCCCGTCGTCGTTGAGCCGACCGCCATCATCTCGAACGCGGGGGCCCCGCCGGTCGCCCCGACGCCTCCCACGCCGGTCCGGCCCACGGTCCAGCTCACCCCCGGCACCGCCCTCGCCCTCATCGGCGGCGGCACGGCCGTCGTCCTGGTGCTCGGAGCCGTCCTGGTCTCCCTGCTCCTGGCGGTCGCCATCACCGGAGCCTCGGTCGCCGTCTGCGCGGTCGTCCTGCGCTCCCTGCTCGCCTCCGACGCCAAGCGTCGCTGACCGGCCCCCGGGCGGCCTCGATACCGCCAAGCATCCGCCGCCCGGGCGCCGTCCCTGTCCGATCTCGCAACCGGAAGGAACCCCAAGCATGGCCCACCGCGCCTCACCCGCGACACCGAGTGCGCGCATGCCCGACACATTGCTTGACCCGATCACTCTCGGAGACGTGCTCCGGGTGGCCTCGGCCTCGGACTACGCCCGCTGGGAGGACCAGATCCGCCGCACCAGCGGCTGCTCCGACCCGATCCACCTCACTGGCTGGGTCCTCCACAAGGACAAGACCAGCGGCGAGACCCTGCACCACTACTCCACCGAGAAGGAGCCGGGCGGACGCCTCCGCCTCGCCTGCGGCAACCGCCGCGCCTCCCGCTGCCCGTCCTGCGCCTGGACCTACGCGGGCGACACGTACCACCTGATCCGCGCCGGCCTGGCCGGAGACGACCGCCGCGACATCCCCGCCACCGTCCGCGATCACCCGCGCGTCTTCGCCACCCTCACGGCCCCCTCGTTCGGCCCGGTCCACAACCGCCCCGATCACGGCACCTGCCGCTGCGGCACGCCGCACGCGCCCGACGCTCCGGAGCTGGGCACCGCTCTCGACCCGGACAGCTACGACTACGCGGGCGCCGTGCTGTTCAACAACCACGCCGGTCAGCTCTGGCAGCGGTTCACCACGCGACTCCGCCGCGAACTCGCCGCCCGCGCCGGCCTGCCCCGCCGGGAACTCGCCGGACACCTCCGCGTCTCGTACGGCAAGGTCGCCGAGTTCCAGAAGCGCGGCGCCCTGCACTTCCACGCCGTCGTACGCCTCGACGGCCCGGAGGGGCCCGGGACACCCCCGCCCGTCTGGGCCACGGTCGACCTCCTCACGGACGCGGTCCGTGCCGCCGCAGCGCACTCGTACACGTCCGTGTCGGTCCCGGCTGCTGGTGACGAGCCGGCCCGTACCTTCCGCTGGGGCCGACAGCTTGACGTCCGCCCGGTCAAGGCGTTCGGTGACGGCTCCGACATCACCGAACAGGCCGTCGCCTCGTACGTGGCCAAGTACGCCACCAAAGCCGCGGAGAACACCGGCACCCTCGACCGCCGTATCGGCGAACTCGCCGAACTCGACCGCCACCAGGTCCCCGACCACACCCGGCGGCTCATCACCGCGTGCCGTGACCTGGACAGCCTCTACCCGGACCGGCGCCTCTGGGCCTGGGCCCACATGCTCGGCTTCCGCGGGCACTTCTCGTCCAAGTCGCGCACCTACTCCACCACCCTCGGCGCCCTCCGCCAGGAGCGCGCCGACTACCGCGCCGCCCAAGAGGCATCCGTCCTCGGCCTTGACTACCGCGAGCCGGACACCGTCCTCGTGCTGTCCGACTGGCAGTACGCCGGCCACGGCCACACGCCAGGCGAAGCCGCCCTGGCCGCGACCATCGCCCGCGACCTCCAGACCAACCGCGAAACCGCCCGCGAGGCCCTCCTGAACGAAGGGAGCACGGAATGACCACGGCCATCCGGTCACGACGGACCATGCTCACCCTTGCGGAGGTCTGCGAGGAACTGGCCATCTCCCGCTCGACCTTCTACGACTGGCGGGCCAAGCGCCGTGCGCCGCGCTGCATCAAGCTCCCGAACGGCGACCTCCGGATCCGGCGGAGCGACCTCGATCACTGGCTCGACGACCGCGAGGACGCCGCCTGATGGAGACGACGTATGACGTGAAGATCGACAAGATCCTCACCTACAAGGGCGCGCGGAAGACCACGTACACCGTGCGTTGGGTGGTCGCGGGCAAGCGCTGGCGTGAGCCCTTCAACACCGTCGCGCTCGCCGAGGGCTTCCGCTCGGAACTCATCCGGGCCACGGGCAAGGGTGAGGCCTTCCTCGTCGCCACGGGGCTCCCGGTGTCCCATCGCTCCAAGTCGGCTGCCATGAGCTGGTACAAGTTCGCCGTCGAGTACGTGGACGCCCGCTGGTCTCAACTCGGCGGCAACAGCCGCAAGAACATCGCCAAGACCATGACGGCGACCACCATCGCGCTGCTGCGGGCCAAGCCCACCCAGTTCGCCCCTGCGGCCGTACGCACCGCGCTGCGTGAGTGGGCGTTCAACACCAACCGACGTCCGGACGCTCCCCGAGAGGTGGTGGCCATCCTCAAGTGGGTCGAGCGGAATTCTCTGCCCGTCTCCACCTGGGAGGACCCGGAGAAGGTTGACCAGGTCCTGCACGCCATCGACACCCGCCTCGACGGCAAGCAAGCGGCGGCCTGGTCCCGCAAGCGCAACCGCCGGATCCTCAACGTCGCCATGAAGTACGCGATCCTGCGGCGCATCCTTCGGGCCAACCCCCTTCCCAAGGGCAAGGAGTCGACGGCGGCCACGAAGACCACGAACGCCGTGGACAAGCGGTCCTTGCTGAATCCCGAGCAGGCGGCGGCCATCCTCGACTGGATCCGGCGCCGGCCGCGGGGCGGCAAGCGGCTCCACGCCTTCTTCGCCACGCTGTACTACTGCGGCCCCCGGCCCGAGGAAGCCGTAGCCATGCGCGTGGAGGACGTGACCCTGCCTGAGCCCGACGCCGACGACCAGCGGTGCGAGCTGCTTATCCACACGGCGACGCCGGAGATCGGGAAGCAGTGGACCGACACGGGGGAGATTCACGAGCAACGTGACCTGAAGGGCCGGGCGGAGGGCGAGACGCGCACGGTGCCGGGGCACCCGGCCCTCACGCGCATCCTGCGGCAGCACATCGCCGATGAACAGCTCCAGCCGGGTGATCTGCTCATCCAGGGCGAGTTCGGTGGCATCCTCGCCGGCTCCGTCATCCGCCGGGCGTGGCGCAGTGCGCGCAAGGCCGTACTGCCCCCGCACGTCTTTGAGTCACCCACCGGACGGCGTGTTTACGACAGCCGGAACACGCGCCTGACGAAGTGGCTCAACGACGGCATCCCGCCCGCTCACGTGGCCGAGTGGGCCGGGAACAGCGTCGCCGTGCTGCTGGCGACTTACGCCCGGTGCGTCGACGGGGAGCTGCCGGACCTGAAGCGGCGGCTGGAAGCTGCGGGTGACCTTCCGGAGGCGGAGATGCCGGGCACTGGCTGATCTTCGACCGGTCGAGAACTTCGCCACGTATGCGACCCGGCCACCCGCGAAAACCCGGTGACAGCCGGACAGCCCCGGAGTCTGCTCTTGATCATCAAGAGGGCGTCCGGGGCTTCGTCGTACCCGCTGAAAACCGATCTGACCTGCGAAAAGCCCTCCCGAGTGGGAGGGCGGAGACTGGCGCCCCCGGCAGGACTCGAACCTGCGGCCAAGCGCTTAGAAGGCGCCTGCTCTATCCACTGAGCTACGGGGGCCGGTGGGGTGGCCTCGTGCCTGGTGCCCTGGTGGGGGCTGACCCGTGACGTTGCCGGGGTCAAGGATAGGGCTCCCGGTTCCTTGACCCTGTCGCTTCGCCTCCGTGGCTCGATGTGGAGGTTCGGTGAAGCGGTCCTGATAATCGCAGGCAGGTACGAATCGTGCACCGCTTTTGGCGCCTGGCGCACCGGGTGTTGTGCAGTCGTTATGCCTGGCCTGTGCCCGTGTCCCGGTCATCCCTTCCGTCCGATCTGTTCCGTCGGCGCGCAGACATGTCTATATGCTTCAGAATTCCCCTAAAATTGGGCATTCTTCGCATGTGGTGACCTTGGACGTACGGCCTCAGCTGCTCGACACACTCTCCGCTCTGCGCGACCGTGTCGCCGCCGCACGCTTTCCGCTGCCCCTTGCGGGGGCGCCACGCGCGCGTGCCAACCGCGACGAACTCCTCGCGCAACTCGACGACTATCTGGTGCCCCGCCTACGGGAGCCCGAGGCGCCACTGCTGGCCGTCATCGGCGGCTCCACCGGCGCGGGCAAGTCCACGCTCGTGAACTCCCTGGTCGGCCGACGGGTGAGCGAGGCCGGTGTGCTGCGGCCGACCACCCGCACGCCGGTCCTTATCTGCCATCCGGAGGATCATCACTGGTTCAGCGGGATGCGCGTGCTCCCCCAGCTCACCCGCGTGTGGGTGCCCCACCAGGACCCCGCCGACGAGCTGCTGCTCACCGACGAGGACCCCGCGCGCGTGCTGCGCGTCGAGACCGCCGACACCCTCCCGCGCGGGCTCGCCCTCCTCGACGCCCCCGACGTCGACTCGCTGATCGCCGAGAACCGCGTCCTCGCGGCCGAGCTGATCTGCGCCGCCGACATCTGGATCATGGTCACGACGGCCGCCCGCTACGCCGACGCCGTCCCCTGGCACCTACTGCGCACCGCCAAGGAGTACGACGCGACCCTCGTCACCGTCCTGGACCGGGTGCCCCACCAGGTCGTCTCCGAGGTCTCCCGGCAGTACGCGGCCCTGCTCACCAAGGCCGGGCTGGGCGACGTACCCCGCTTCACGGTGCCCGAGCTCCCCGAGTCGGCCTGGGGCGCCGGACTGCTGCCCGCCACCGCCGTCGCCCCCCTGAAGAGCTGGCTCGTCCACCACGCCCAGGACCCCGCCGCCCGCCACCAGGTCATGGCCCGTACGGCCTACGGCGTCCTCAACTCGCTCAAATCCCGCCTCCCCGAGCTGGCCAGCGCCGCCGCCGCCCAGTACGCGGCGGCCCTCCGGCTCACCTCCGCCGTCGAGACCGCCTACGACAAGGAGCACGCGCGCGTGCGGGCCCGCCTGCAGTCCGGCGCCGTACTCGCCGGGGACGCCCTCAAGCGCTGGCGCGCCTTCCCCCTGGACTGCACCGCCGGGGAACTCCTGGACGCCCTCGTGGACAGCCTGGCGGCCCTGCTGCTGTGCGCCGTGACCGCCGCCGACGAGCGGGTCGACAACGCCTGGCGGCGTGAACCCGCCGCCGACGCCCCCGGGCTCGCCGCCCGGGACGCCTCCCTGGAGAGCGCCGAGCACCGCATCGGGCTCGCGGCCCGCCGCTGGCGGCGCGAGCTGGAGGAGTACGCCGAGGACGAGGTCCGTGTGCTGGAGCGCACCGGCGCCCCCGACCAGGAGGTCGTCGCCGCCCTCGTCGCCACCGCCGTGCTCGGCGGGCGCCGGGCGCGCACCGCCGGCGAGGGGCTCGCCGAGCGGCTCGGCGCCCACGGCGTGCTGCGGCTGCGCGACCGGGCCGGACGACTGCTCATCGAACAGGTGGACCGCGTCATGCACCGCGAACGCGAGCGGCGCCTCGCCCCGCTCGACGCCCTGGACGTCCGTCCCGAGCCCCAGGCCGAACTCATCGCCGCGCTGTCCGTACTGCAGAAGGAGAGGTGACCGGTGACCGCCGTCACTGACCACGACCACACCGATCACACAGAGCACATGAGGCGCATGGACCACGGCAGCGACAGCGGCGACACAGGGTCCGGGAAGCACGGCGGTCACCTCGGCTCCGGCGCCGTCGGGGGCGTCGAGCGCGCGGGTGGCCTGCCGGAAGCGCGCCTGAGCCTCGCGAAGGCGGAGCGCGCGGACGACGACCCGGGCACCGATCGTTCCGATCGTCACGCGGACGCACGGCCCGCCGCCCTCGGCCTCTCCGGGGAAGCAGAGGGCGAGCGGAAGGGGGTGGAGGGCGGCAGGGGCGAGGACGAGGGCTCGGACGAGGGCGATGGCAGGGACCTGGACGCCGCTGAGGGCCCGGACGCCGGCAAAGGCCCGGGCACCGGCAGCGGGCGCCCCGCGCGCGTGACGGACGAGAACACCGACCGCCACTCCGAGGCGGACGGCAACGGCGAACGCGACCGTACGGCCGATCGTGACCGCACCCCCGATCGTGACCGCCCCGCGCGCGGGCACAGTGCCGAGGAGGGAGGCGTCTCCGGCGTCTCCGTACCCCGGCCACAGCCCCACTCGCCGAAGCCCCGCTCCTCGTCCGACGCCTCGCCCCCCAAGACCACCACCGCGACCGGTGCGGGCGCCACGACCGGCGCCGGCACGGGTACTGGTGCCGGTACCGGCACGGGTACGGCCACCGGCACCGGTACCGACGCCAAACCCGACTCCTCCGGCGCCTGGGACGACGGTCTCATCGCGCGGCGCGTCACCGACGCCAGCGCCGCCACCCTCGCCGCCGAGCGTGCCACCGCCGCGGAACCCGCACACCGCGGGCCCGGCAGCCACACCCCGGCCCCACTGGCGTACGACGGCCCGCTGCGCTCCCGCCTGGACGCCCTGCGCGAACTCGTCGGGCTCTCCCGTACCCGGCTCGACAGCCGCACCCTCGCCGAGGCCGGCCGCGTCCTGGACGAGGCCGCCGCCCGCCGCAAGCTCTCCGGGCGGCACACCGTCGTCGCCCTCGCCGGAGCGACCGGCAGCGGCAAGTCCCAGCTGTTCAACGCGCTCGCCGGAGTACCCATCTCGGAGACCGGCGTACGACGTCCCACCACGGCCGCGCCCATCGCGTGCAGCTGGAGCGACGGCGCCGCGGGGCTCATCGACCGCCTGGGCATCCCGGGCCGGCTGCGCCGCCGCCCGCTGCACGGCCCCGACACCGAGGGGCAGCTGCGCGGGCTGGTCCTGATCGACCTACCCGACCACGACTCCGCCGCCGTACAGCACCGCGAACAGGTGGACCGGATCCTCAAACTGGTCGACGCCGTCATCTGGGTGGTCGACCCGGAGAAGTACGCCGACGCCGTCCTGCACGAACGGTACCTGCGGCCGATGGCCGGCCACGCCGAGATCATGTTCATCGTCCTCAACCAGGTGGACCGGCTGCCCGGGGACGCCGCCGACCAGGTCCTGGACGACCTGCGGCGGCTGCTGGACGAGGACGGCATCGCCCTCGGCGAGCACGGCGAACCGGGCGCCACCGTGCTCGCGCTGTCCGCGCTCACCGGCGACGGCGTCGGCGACCTGCGCGAGGCGCTCGGCCAGTTCGTGGCGGAGCGCGGCGCGGCGGCCCGCCGGGTGGCGGCCGACGTCGACACCGCCGCGGCCGAGCTGCGGCCGGTCTACGCCACCGGACGACGGGTCGGCCTCAGCGAGGAGGCGCGCGTGGAGTTCGCCGCGCGGCTCGCGGACGGGGTGGGCGCCACCGCGGCGGGCGAGGCCGCCGAGCGCGCCTGGCTGCGCAACGCCAACCGCGCCTGCGGCACACCCTGGCTGCGGCTGTGGCGCTGGTACCAGGGCCGTGGCGAGTCCACGACGGGCCGGCACGCGGTGCGCGCCCAGGCCGACGAGGAGGCGACGGCCCGGCAGAGCGTCGAACAGGCGGTGCGTACGGTGTCCGACCGGGCCTCGGCCGGGCTGCCCGCCCCCTGGGCCCAGGCGGTGCGCGAGGCGGCCGTACGCGGCTCCCACGGACTGTCGGAGGCGCTGGACGACCTGGCCGCGCGGGCCGGGCTGCCGCCGGGCCGCCCGCCCCGGCCGGGCTGGTGGCCGGTGGCCGTACTGGTCCAGGCGGCGATGACCCTGCTGCAGATCGCGGGCGGCGCGTGGCTCGTGGGCCAGATCGCCGGCGTGATGGCGCCCAACCTGGGTGTTCCGGTGCTGCTGATGGTGTGCGGGATCATCGGCGGGCCGCTGGTGGAGTGGGCCTGCCGGATGGCGGCCCGGGGGCCCGCGCGGCGCTACGGCCAGGAAGCGGAACGCCGGCTACGGGAGGCGGCGGCGAGCTGCGGCCGGGCCCGGGTGCTCGACCCGGTGGCGGCGGAGCTGCTGCGGTACCGGGAGGTCCGTGAGCAGTACGGGAGGGTCGTGCGCGCCGGAAGCGGAAGCGGGGTGAGGTGAGCACCACGGATCGGCGCGGGGAGGGGCGGTTGGCGGGGCGTGGGTGACCGGAGGGGCGGGCGGTCGTCACTCGCGCGGGTGGCGGGGTTTTCCACAGGGGGACGGTCGTCCACAGCGCTCAGCGGGCTCGGCCCGACGGAGGCAGTCTGAGGTCACGGCGATCGCACGGCGGGTCCGGCCAGATGAAACGGCGGGCGGTGCGGGCGGTCGCCGGGAGTGCCGGCGCGTACGGCAGAGGTACGCGCCGGCACGGCAGACGCAGCCGTGCGGGACGGGCCCGCACGCGTGTCCGCCCGGCCGGAACGGGCCGGGCGGGGGAGGGGAGCGATCGAAGTGAACGAGACCAACGTCTGTGTGGTGGGCAACGTGGCGACCCGGCCGGCGTACCGCGAGCTGGCGACGGGACCGTCGGCCCGGTTCCGGCTCGCGGTGACCGCGCGCTACTGGGACCGGGAGAAGAACGCCTGGACCGACGGGCACACCAACTTCTTCACGGTGTGGGCCAACCGACAGCTCGCGGTCAACGTGGCCGCGTGCGTGGAGGTGGGCCAGCCGGTCGTCGTCCAGGGCCGGCTCAAGGTGCGCACGGAGGTGCAGGGCCAGCAGCAGTGGGCGTCCGCCGACATCGACGCCGTCGCGATCGGCCACGACCTGTCGCGCGGTATGGCGTTCTTCCAGCGCGCGGTCAAACCGGAGGCGCCACCGGCGGCGGCCCGCCCGGAGCCGGACTGGGAGACGCCGCGGCCGGCGGAACCGCGGGACGGACAGCCGGAACAGCACGGTCGGCAGCGGCACGGCACGCACGAACAGGGCGCGGAAGAAGACGGACTCGCCCCACAGGAGCAGCAGGCGGTGGCGGTGACGTGACGTCGGGGAGCGGGCTGCCAGCGGTCAGATGACGTCAGCGAGACGGGCTGCTGTTGGCGACGTGACGTCAGCGAGAAGGCTGCTGATGGTGACGTGTCGTCAGTGAGATGGCTGCCGACGGTGACGCCACGTCAGTGAGATGGCTGTCGGTGGTGACGCCACGTCAGTGAGACGACTGCCGATGGTGACGCCACGTCAGCGAACCATGCTCGCCCACGCCTTGTCGCTGATCGCACTCACAAGCTGTGCGTACCGCCCGAAGCGCACCGGACCAACAGGTGGATTTGTCGATACGGGCAGCTCACGGACGGTCCCCGCGATAACGATTGCGGATCGGATCGGCCATCGGATGATCCGACCGGCGGGTGAGGCTCCGGGTGATCCATAGGATGCCGGGCGTGCCCCTAGGGGCTGCCGATTCTGCTGGTGGGACCGTCCCCCCGCTTCAACGGGTCCTGCTCGAAGGGGAATTCTGTGCTTGCTGCGCTCTCTGGGTTCTGCCGGTCCACGGGAACGGCCCGTCCGGCCGCCGCCGCCACGGTGACCGCCCTCATGGCGGCCGGCGTGCTGTCCGGTGCCGGTACGGCCGTGGCCGAGGACACACCGCAGGCCCAGGGCGGCGCGACGGCCACGATCAACGGACTGAAGACCTACGGCGAGGCCGTGATCCACGAGGACGGCGGCGACCAGCGGGTGTCCGCGGGCCTGTTCGAGATGTCCGTGGACGGTGGCGGCACCCTGCAGACGTACTGCATCGACCTCTACAACCCGACCCAGCGGGACGCCAGATACCAGGAGACCCCCTGGAGCGGCACCTCGCTGGGCACCAACAAGGACGCCGGCCGGATCCGCTGGATCCTCCAGAACTCCTACCCCCAGGTCAACGACCTCGCCGCACTCGCCCGGCGCGCGGGAGCGAGCGGGCTGACCGAGCAGGACGCGGCGGCCGGCACCCAGGTGGCCATCTGGCGCTACTCCGACGGCGCGAAGGTCGACGCGGTGGACCCACGGGCCGAGAAGCTCGCCGACTACCTGGAGAAGAGCGCCCGGAACGTCGCCGAACCGCAGGCCTCGCTCACCCTGGACCCACCCGCGGTCTCCGGCCGGCCGGGCGACCTGCTCGGGCCGGTGACCGTGCACACCAACGCGGGCGCGGTCACGGTGAACCCGCCGGCGGACGCGGCCACCAGCGGAGTGCGGATCATCGACAAGACAGGCAAGGTGATCACCTCGGCGAAGAACGGCAGCCAGCTGTTCTTCGACGTCCCCGAGGACGCGGCGGACGGAGCGGCCCAGCTGACCGTGCAGGCGTCGACGACCGTGCCGGTGGGACGGGCCTTCGCCTCCGACAGCCGCAGCCAGACCCAGATACTGGCCGGCTCCAGCGAGTCCACGGTCTCCGCGACCGCGACGGCCGGCTGGGCGGGAAAGGGCGCCGTACCGGCGGTGTCGGCCCGCGAGAACTGCGCCAAGGGCGGCGTGGACATCACCACGGTCAACAAGGGTGACGAAGCGTTCACCTTCGGTCTGATGGGCACCGAGCACACGATCCCCGCGGGCGCGTCCCGCACGGTGACCGTGCCGCTCCAGGAGGACCAGGCGTACGACTTCACGATCACCGGCCCCCATGGCTTCAGCCAGCGCTTCACCGGCGTCCTGGACTGCAAGACCCAGGGCACGATCACGACGGAGACGGCCCAGCTCCACACCGAACCCAGCCCGGCCACCGCGGGCGGCGACACCGCGGACACCACCAACCTGGCCGCGACCGGCGGTTCGATGATCACCCCCCTGATCGCGGGCGTGGCCATCGGGCTGGTGGTGATCGGCGGCGTGGTCCTGATCGTGCTGCGCCAGAGGGAGTCCACCCACGGCGGGTGACCCGTGAGCGGGATGCGTCAGCAACCGATCGGCGCCGAGCCGACGGCCACGTCGTCGAACCACAGGGTGTCGTCGCCGGTGCCGTAGCCCTCCCAGCCGAGCCGCAGAGCCGTGGGCCGGGGCGGCGTGGTCCGGGACAGCCACTGCTGGTCGACGTCCTGGGTCGGCACCGCGTCGGCGTGCAGTCCGGGCACCTTCTCGTTGCCGAGCCAGGTGTCCAGTTTCGGCGCGGTGGTGTCGACCGCGAACCGCAGGCACTGCCAACTGCCCGTCGGAAGCGGCCTGCTCAGCGCCACCCCGGCCGGACTCTGCGCGGGCAGCGTGGCGTCGTCGCTCTCCCTGTTCCACTGGAGCGCGCCGTTCTGCCCGCCGACCCGCAGCGCCCGGCCGTCCTGGGAGGAGTCCGGCATGGACACGAAGGTGACATGGGAGGAGGGAAGCGGGGTCGTGTGTCGGATCCAGAGGCGGACGTACAGCATCGGGCCGACCGACGACAGGTCGGTGGTGGCGGCGACGAAGGCGTGGTTGCAGTAGCCGGCCCGCCCGTCCACGCGCAGTGACCTGGTGCCGCCGTGCGCGACCACCGTGTCGACGGCGACCGTTCCTGTGCCCTGGCAGTCGGGCGCGGTGAAGCGCCAGTCGCCGGACGGTGAGGTGCCGGCCTGGTCCTCGAAGCCGGTGCAGAGGACGGCGGACCCGCAGTCGGCGGACGGGTCCGTGGGGGGAGGGGTGCCCGGCGTGGTGGGTGGCGTGGTCGGCGGGACGGTGCCGTCACCGTCGCAGGGTACGCCGTTGAGGCTGAAGTCGGTGGGTGCGGGGTCGGCGGACTGCCAGGTCCCCTGCAGCCCGAAGTCGGTGCCTGCACCGCTGGGCAGGACGGCGTTCCAGTCCGTGCTGACGGCGGTCACGGAGTGGCCGGTCTGGGTGACGGTGGCGTTCCAGGCCGAGGTGACGTGCTGGTCGCCGCCGTAGGTCCAGGTCAGGCGCCAGCCGTTCAGCGCGGGGCCGAGGTTGGTGACGCGGATCTGGGCGGTGTAGCCGCCGGTCCACTGGTTGGCGGTGTAGTCGACCCGGCATCCGGACGCCGTGGCGGCGCCGTCGGCGGGCCCCGCCACCAGGAGCGGGACCGCCAGCGCGAGAACGGCCGCAGTCGAGACCGTGGCTTTGGTCGCCACCGTGGTGAGGGCTGTGCCTGCGGCTGCGGTCCAGGACCTGCGCAGCCATCGCCGGCATCGCGCGAGCAGGGCGGGCATGTGCGGCTCCTAGCGGGAGGGGAGGGGAGGGGAGGGGAGGGGGGAGGGGGAGGGCCCCCTCTGGGAGCGCTCCCGACGGACACGTACTCGGGCGCGGACACCGGCACGGACACGGCCCGGTCCGCGCTCGGCCGAGCCGCGTCCGTCGGGTGGGGACGGGGGTGATGACGGTGAGCTGTTGGGCGGGGGTGGCGGTCAGCGGAAGTTCACGTCACTGCACAGGAAGTACGTCTGGTCCATGTGCGAGGCCTGCCAGATGGTGTAGACGACGTGCCGGCCGCTGTAGCCGGAGGTGCTGACGGGGATCGAGTAGTTCTGGCTGGGCGCGTACTTGCCGGTCTTGGTGACGAGTTGCAGATCGTTCCAGGTCAGCGGCTGCTTGGTGGGGTCGAAGCCCTGTCGGGTGACGTAGACGAGGAAGTAGTCGGCGCCGTGGCTGGCCTGGTCGTACAGCTTCACGGTGAAGTCGGCGCCGATGTCCGTGGTCTTCCAGGGGCCGACGGCGTCCAGGGAGTTGTAGCGGCCGCCCTCGGTCTGGCCGCCGCTGCACAGCTGTCCGTTGGGGATGACGGCCGGGAAGTTGCCGGCGGAACCGTTGCGGTAGAGGCCGTTCCAGTTCCACATGGCGTTGGGGTTGGCCTGCCATGCCTGCCAGCACATGGGGTCCTGTTGCGCCATCGCCGGGTTCTGGAAGTCGCTGCCCCAGCGCTGCCAGCAGCCGTAGTTGCGGGAGGCCGGGTCGATCACCGAGCCGTGGGCGGAGGCCGTGCCGCCCCAGGTGATCAGGCTGGCGAGCACCGCTGCGAGGGTGCTCAGGACGAGCGCCAGGCGGCTGCCCGTACGACGTGCGTGCCGACTCTGAACATGGTCATGACAATGCATGAGGAGGCTCTTCCTGTGGGGGAGTCCGTTCCCTGTGGGGTTGTGGCGGAAGCGCCATGGGAGCGCTCCCGCGCCCTCCAGGCTGCGGGTGGCGCTCCACGGCGGCAACCGTTTGTTTCCGCCAAACCTGAAACGCGCCGCGTCCGGCGGCGCCGACACCGGCGGACTCCAGTGGTCACAGCGGAGCCCTCGCGCGGACCATGACCTCGGCCATCACGTCCGCGAGGGCTCCGTTTTCCGCACCCCGGTGACAATCCGCAGGCTCGTCCGGTGCGCCGTAAGCTCACGGGGCCGACGGTCGGCCCGCGTGGCCTACTTCGGGCAGGCGCTGGTGGTTGCCGACGACGGGCGCGTCGGCAGAGGGGTCAGGGGCGTGCAGACAGGGGTGGCGGCGCCGATGAGTTCCACCAGACCCACACCGCCGGTGGGCGGGACGATCTTCGACCAGTTGTTGGCCACCCAGGCGTTGCCCGAGGAGTCGATCTGTACGGCTGTGAGGTGCTGGATCGCTGCGTTCCGGAAGCCGTCCGTGGGGGAGAGGACCGTGCCGACGGACGCGCCGGACGGGCAGGCTCTGGTGTTCACTCCGCACAGGAGGGTCACGGAGGAGTTGCCGAAGCCGGCGACCCATACGCGGTCCTGGCCGTCGATGGCGACCGACCAGGGGAAGACCCGCTTGGGCAGTTGGCGCACGCCCGCGACGGTTCCGTTCGGCCGGATCTCGGTGACCGCGCTGCTGAAGAAGTTGGCCACCCAGGCGTTGCCCTTGCTGTCCAGGGCGAGCCCGATGGGCGCCTGGAGGGACTTGTCGGTGGTGGAGGTGACCGGTTTGAAGTCGGGGCCGATGACCGTGACGCTTCCACCGACCTTGCTGGGCCGGCCCGATTCCCTGATCTGCTGGTAGGAGAGGTGGCTGTTGGTGACCCAGGCCCGCCCCCGGCCGTCGATCTGCACGGCGAACGGGTGGTTGAAGCTCTTGTCGGTGATGGTGACGGCCTTGCGTGGATCGCCGTGGGGATAGACCACGACGCTGCCCACCCCGGGCTTGCCCTTGAGGCCGTGGGAGTTGGCGATCCATATGTTGCCCCGCTGGTCGACGGCGACGCCCTGCGGTTTGACGAGGTCGCCGTCCTTCCACCCGGCGGAGGGTGACAACGGCTTGCCGGAGGCGGAGTACTTCGACATCGCGTTGCCGCCGTAGCTGGGCGCCCACACGGCTCCGCTGTGATCGATCGCCAGGCCCCAGGCTCCGCCCTTCATGCCCCCTCCGCCGATGGGGCTGCCCAGGGTCGGCCGGCCGGTCGGATCCTGCACGGTGACGTAGGGGCTGGGATCCCTCGTACCCGGCTTCCAGTTGTTGGTCGCCCATACGTTGCCCTTCGCGTCGAACGCGATGCGGCCCGGTGCGTAAACCTCGGGAGCGGGATGGCGCACCGCCAGGATCCAGGAGCGGGGTGCCGAGGTGAGCGCCGGAGTGAACACGGTCGCGGCCCGAGCGAGTGCCTCCAGGCGGGCCGGGGACTGTGTCGGATTGCGGGCCAGGTCGAGGACCGCCTGCACGGTGTCGGGCGGCGGGCTGCCGCCGGCCGGTGTCGCCAGTCGGATCAGCCTGTCGCATCTCGCACTGTCCGTCACGCAGAGTGAGACCAGGTTGGCCAGTGTGTTCTGCGTCGTGAGCGTCTCCTGGTTGGCGCTGTCACCGGTGAGAGCCTTGGCCGGCTTGCCGGTCGTGGGGTCGGCGAGGCTGAACGAGGTCGCCGCCGCGTTCTGAAGCCCCGGAGCGGGGCCGGTGATGCCGTGCTGGTCGCCGAACTGGGCGAAGGCGTACGTCGCGGCGACGGTGGTCAGTTCGTTGACCGTCACCTTGTCCAGCATCCGCTCGTGTACCGCGCCGCCCGAGCCGAACCCGACGACCGAGCGCAGTTTGAGCCGGTGCGCCTGCTGGGACGTCGTCTCGGCGTAGACCACGCCGTCGGCGGGCTTGGTGTACGTGATCCGGAAGGAGCCGTGGGTGTCGGTCGTGGCCTGCCCCAGCTGCGTGACTCCGGAGCGTGACCCGGCCATGAGCGTGACCTGGGCGCCCCGGAGCGGCTTGCCCGCGCCGGTGACGGTCCCCTGCAAGGAGGCGGGGGCGGCGCCGAGCGCTGGTGCCGGCAGGGCGAAGGCCGCACAGGCCGCCGCGACGGTGGCCGACGCCAGTCGCAGGACCCGGGCCCGCGCCTTGCCGTGGCGCGCCTCACGGGCCGGCAGCGCACGACCGTGCGTATCAGAAATACTCATGGATTTTCCCTTTGCTCCGCGAAGCCGAAGAGCCGAAGAGCCGAAGAGCCGAAGAGCCGAGCAGCCGAGCAGTGGGAAGAAAAGGGCATCGCTGTGACGGTCGGCGGGAATACCTCGCGGGCCGGAAAGCCGCGCGGAGCGGATCGAGCAGTAAAAGAGGCTGCCTGCCGTGGCCTACGTCACCTCGGTGCCTGCCGAGCCGATTTCCGGCACCCTCAGTGTGAACCAGCCGACCCGAGTTCCCAGCAGCCAGACCACGCCCAGGTAGAGTCCTGGACCGACTTCCCGCATCTCGTCGCGAACGCCCCGAGCGACCAGCGATATTTTGGAATAGTCGATGACGATGCATTCCTGGTCGTCCATCAGGCTCGGCCCGGTGTAGACCTGCGCCACGACGGCAAGGACGTCGAACGAGGTCATCCGATTGCTCAGATAGCCCTCGTGGTCGAAGACCTTTCCCCGCCACACGGCCATGCGCACGAGCCAGGCCAGCGGCTCGGCCAGCCACCTGCCTCCCCACCGGACGATGCCCGTGCCCTCCAGCGGGCCGTGCGGAATGTCCCCCGGCGGACTGGCACGGAAGAGTTCCACCAATCCCTTGTCGCCCATCCTGAGCAGATCCGTCTCGGTGAGTGCCACGATGCGTCCTCCCGGCAGTCGTTGCGAAACGTCACTCGTGCCCCGACGCGGCGTCGACTCGGAAAGTTTCCGATTCACCTGGAAAGGGTTCGGTATGGCTTGTCGGAGGCGAGAGAAAAAGGGCAGCGGAAAATGTCCCCACCTGATGTCGCTGCCCGCACCGACGCTCGATCACTCGACAGGGCATCGGGCCGACAATCACCATTCTCAGCGCTGCCGTGGAGAACCGCCACCGCTGCCGAGAGGCCGGCGAACACCCGCGATCCGGGGCGCATGCGCGTATTGAGTGGCCTGCGTACGCGCGCGTCGGAGTGGCCCGCACTCGCCAGCGTGGCGACCGCGCCGAGGATCATGCGGCCGTAGCCGTAGCCGTAGCCGTAGCCGTAGCCGTAGCCGTAGCCGCAACCGTGGCCGGTGCCCTGCCGGAGTCCCGAGGTCGCCCGGCGGTGACCCCCAGGCCGGGCGCGGCGGCGCGGTCGGCGCCGGAGATGGCCAGGTCAGAGCCTCCCGGCTGTCCGGGTTTCCCCCCAGGGGTGGCGGTCAGGCAAGATGGGGTGTATCTGCCCACTGCCAGATTTCAAGCTGCCGGACGGTTTCTCTTGGCTGAGTACATCTACACCATGCGCAAGGCGCGCAAGGCGCACGGCGACAAGGTGATCCTTGACGACGTCTCCCTGAACTTCCTGCCTGGCGCAAAGATCGGTGTTGTCGGCCCGAACGGCGCCGGTAAGTCGACGATCCTGAAGATCATGGCGGGGCTGGAGCAGCCGTCGAACGGCGACGCCTTCCTCGCGCCCGGGTACACCGTCGGCATCCTGCTCCAGGAGCCGCCGCTGACCGAGGACAAGACCGTCCTGGAGAACGTCCAGGAGGGTGTCGCCGAGATCAAGGGCAAGCTCGACCGGTTCAACGAGATCGCCGAGCTGATGGCGACCGACTACTCGGACGCGCTGCTGGAGGAGATGGGCAAGCTCCAGGAGGAACTCGACCACGCCGAGGCCTGGGACCTGGACGCCCAGCTGGAGCAGGCCATGGACGCCCTGGGCTGCCCGCCCGGCGACTGGCCGGTGACCAACCTCTCCGGTGGTGAGCGCCGCCGCGTCGCGCTGTGCAAGCTGCTGCTCCAGCAGCCCGACCTGCTGCTGCTCGACGAGCCCACCAACCACCTCGACGCCGAGTCCGTGAACTGGCTGGAGCAGCATCTCGCCAAGTACCCGGGCACCGTCGTCGCCGTCACCCACGACCGGTACTTCCTGGACAACGTCGCCGGCTGGATCTGCGAGGTCGACCGGGGCCGCCTCCACGGTTACGAGGGCAACTACTCCAAGTACCTGGAGACCAAGGCCGCCCGCCTCAAGGTCGAGGGCCAGAAGGACGCCAAGCGGCAGAAGCGGCTCAAGGAAGAGCTGGAGTGGGTCCGCTCGAACGCCAAGGGGCGGCAGGCCAAGTCCAAGGCCCGTCTCGCGCGGTACGAGGAGATGGCCGCCGAGGCGGAGAAGATGCGGAAGCTGGACTTCGAGGAGATCCAGATCCCGCCGGGCCCGCGTCTGGGCAACGTCGTGGTCGAGGTCAACGACCTGCACAAGTCGTTCGGCGAGAAGGTGCTGGTCGACGGGCTGTCGTTCACGCTGCCGCGGAACGGGATCGTGGGTGTCATCGGTCCGAACGGTGCCGGCAAGACCACCCTCTTCAAGATGATCCAGGGTCTGGAGACGCCGGACTCCGGTGACATCAAGGTCGGCGACACCGTCAAGATCTCCTACGTCGACCAGAGCCGCGAGAACATCGACCCGAAGAAGACGCTGTGGGAGGTCGTGTCCGACGGCCTCGACTACATCAACGTCGGCCAGGTCGAGATGCCGTCCCGGGCGTACGTGTCCGCGTTCGGCTTCAAGGGCCCGGACCAGCAGAAGCCGGCCGGCGTGCTCTCCGGCGGTGAGCGCAACCGGCTCAACCTGGCGCTGACCCTGAAGCAGGGCGGCAACCTGCTGCTCCTCGACGAGCCCACCAACGACCTCGACGTCGAGACGCTCTCCAGCCTGGAGAACGCGCTGCTGGACTTCCCCGGCTGCGCCGTCGTCGTCTCCCACGACCGGTGGTTCCTCGACCGCGTCGCGACGCACATCCTCGCCTACGAGGGTGAGTCGAAGTGGTTCTGGTTCGAGGGCAACTTCGAGTCGTACGAGAAGAACAAGATCGAGCGGCTCGGCCCGGACGCCGCGCGTCCGCACCGCGCCACCTACAAGAAGCTGACCCGGGGCTGATCGGTCTTGCGCCACATCTACCGCTGCCCGCTGCGCTGGGCGGACATGGACGCGTACGGCCACGTGAACAACGTGGTGTTCCTCCGCTACCTGGAGGAAGCCCGCATCGACTTCCTGTTCCGCCCGGACAAGGACTTCAAGCAGGGGTCCGTGGTGGCGCGCCACGAGATCGACTACAAGCGGCAGCTCGTCCACCGGCACGAGCCGGTGGACATCGAGCTGTGGGTCACCGAGATCAAGGCCGCGTCCTTCACCCTCACCTACGAGGTGAAGGACGGCGATCTCGTCTACGTGCGGGCGTCGACGGTCATCGTCCCGTTCGACTTCGACGCCCAGCGTCCGCGGCGGATCACCGCGGAGGAGCGTGCGTTCCTCCAGGAGTACACGGACGCCGCCGAGGCCGCCGAGGACGGCGCGCCCGAAGGGGAGGCCGTCGCGGCATGACCGTGCTGCACCTGGCCGACGAGACGGAGGCGGCGGACCTCGCCGCCTTCCTCTCCCGGCTGCTCCACTTCGACCGTGGAGCCGCGGTGCGGCTTCAGGCGGCCGGCACCGCACTCGCCGTCTTCGGCCGGCCGCCGTCCTTCGAGGTGCTGGCCGTCCGCGCGGTGCGGCTGGCGAAGCCGTACGAGGACGGGCTCGACGTCACGCTAGACGCGACCGTCTCCGCCGGTGAGTTCCTGGAGTCCGTGGACGAGCGCGCGGCCACCGCCGCCGTGCCCGGCGCGGTCACCGGGCCGCCGTGGGCCGGGGTGCTGCCGCCGCGTGCCGGCTGGCGGCCCGAGCCGGGGCTTCCGGCGCCCGACGCGCTGGGTGCCACGGTCGCCGCGGCGGTGGCCGAGTTCCGCTCGCGCACCGAGGAGCTGGGGCCGCAGGGCCGTACCCGCGCGGAGCTGGACCGGATCGGGCAGGACATCTGGTCCCGGCAGATCGCGGGCACCCGGCTGCCGGTACGGGCGGTGCACGCGGCGCGGTCCCTGGGCTTCCTGCGGCCCGGCACCGGGGCGGGCGACATCGCGCTGTTCTCCTCGGGGGCGTGGCTGCGGCTGCGTACGCCGTACGGCTCGGTGGCCGTGCGGCAGGCGGGGCTGTTCGGGGCCTTCGGGGTCAGCGTGCGCTGAGCCGGGCGGTCCGGCTCACCGGGTGTCGTCCGGCCACACGCCGATGTGGTCGGATTCCAGTTCCAGGGCCACGCGGTCGCGCATGTCCAGGGCGCGGAGGTAGTCGGCGGGCAGCTGGAGGCGGCCCGCGCGGTCGAGCATGGCGTACTCGCGGGCCACGACCGTCTCGTGGCCGGTCGCCGCGTCGATCTCGCTGCGGCGCAGCACCTCGGTGGAGGTTCGGCCGTCCCGGATGGCCACCGTGCGGCGGACCTCGCTCGCCACCGCCTGGTCGTGCGTGACGATGACGACCGTGGTGCCCAGGGTCTCGTTGGCCGTGCGGAACGCGTCGAAGATCTGGGCGGCCGTCTGGGAGTCGAGTTCGCCGGTGGGTTCGTCGGCGAGCAGGACGGCCGGGTCGTTGGCGAGGGCCACGGCGATCGCGACCCGCTGCTGCTGGCCGCCGGACATCTGCTGCGGTCGGCGGTCGCGGCAGTCGGCCACCTGAAGCAACTCCAGGAGTTCCAGTGCGCGTTCGGTGCGCGCGCGGCGGCCCTTGCGGGTGCGGGAGAGCTGGAGGGGAAGGGCGACGTTCTGGGCCGCGGTGAGGTAGGGGAGGAGGTTGCGGGCGGTCTGCTGCCAGACGAACCCGACGACCTCGCGGCGGTAGGCGAGGCGGTCGGCGGCGGTCATGGTGAGCAGGTCGCGGCCGGCGACGCGGGCCGCGCCGGCGGTGGGGGTGTCGAGGCCGGCGAGGATGTTCATCAGGGTGGACTTGCCGCTCCCGGACGCGCCGACCAGCGCCATCAGTTCGCCCTCGCGGACGAGGAGGTCCAGTCCCTGGAGGGCCTGGACCTCGATGCCGGCGGTGGTGAAGATGCGGACGAGGCGGTCGCAGGTGATCAGGGCGTCGTGGCCGTAGCCGGGGGTGGTCCTGGCGTCCGTGACCCGTTGGGCGAGGTCGGTGAGGGTGGGGTCGGTCGTCATGGGGTCTCCTGCGGGGGATGCGCCGTGCCGGTGCGGGGCGGGGGCGGGTCGCCCGCCCGCGCCTGCGGGGTGCCGCTGGGCGGGGTCATCGGCCGTCCCCCGCCCGTAGTTCGGTGACGGACCCCCGTCTCCCCGTCCACCACGCCTGGAGTGCCGCCACTCCCACCGCCACCGTCACCACGGCGAGTGCCGGGAGCAGGAGGGACCAGGTGTCCGGGCGGAGCCGGGCCTCGGCCGTGGGAGTGCGGGCCGACGGGAGGGCGACGGCCGTCAGGTCGATGCCGGGAGCGAGGAGGCGGATCGCGGTCCAGCCGGTCAGTGTGCCGCCCAGGGCGGCCAGCAGGGCCTGGGGCAGGGATTCGAGGATCAGCAGGCGGCGGGACTGGGCGCGGGTGAGGCCCATCGTGCGCAGGCGGGCCAGCAGCGCGGAGCGTTCGGGGGCGGCCCGGAGCAGCGACAGCAGCAGGGCCAGCACGGCGAAGCCGGCGCCCGCGGCGACCGCCGCCGTGTAGACGTGCTCGGCGCCGGACTGGAGGGGCGAGTCGGCGTACCGGGCGCGTTCCTCGGCCCGGACCCGTACGGCGGCCGAGTCCCCGACGGCCTTGCGCAGGGCGTCCGCGTCCACGGGGTCGCCGGTCAGCAGCAGGGTCGTGGGGCGGGCGGCGGGGGCGGGGAGGCCCGCCCGGTCGACGAGGAGGAAGTCGGGACCGGAGACGGCGGGTGTGCGGTCGCGGACCAGGACGATCCGCACGGTGATCGCGCTGCCGTCCTCCAGCCGCACCAGGAAGGGCCGCCGGGTGCCGTACGAGGAGGCGACGGAGGGGGAGGCGACGGCGGGGAGGGGGCTCGAGCGGTGGTCGGCGCCGGCCGTGAGCCGGTCGGCCGGGAAGGCGCCGGAGCCGGTGCGGGCCGTCAGGGCGCCGTAGCCCCGCGGGTCGACGCCCACCAGGGGTACCTCGTTCCCGCCGTCCTCCGGTTTCGCCTGGTAGGCGATGCTCACGGGCGTCACCGCGCGCACCCCGGCGACCGAGCGGGCCCGGGCGGGGGCGTCGGCCGGCAGGGGGGCGCCCGCGTCCGCGCGGGCGTCCGCGCCGACCGTGTGGGGGGCCGCCCGGTCGCGGGGCGAGGCCACGCCCGCCAGCACCGAGCCGCCGAACGCGGCCGTGGTCAGCGCGGTCAGCAGGGCGAGGAGCGGGAGCACCGCGGAGGCCTGGGTGCGGCCCGCGCGGGCCAGGGAGAGGTGGCCGACCGCGCCGCGGAGCCGCCCGGCGGGACCGGACAGGCGGCGCAGCAGCGGCGGGTGGAGGCGGAGCAGCACCAGCGCGGCGATGACACCGACCAGGACGGGAGCCACGGCGGTCAGCTGGTCGCCCGTCGTGCCGCGCCGGCGCAGGGTGGCCACCGCACCGGCGGCGAGCACCAGCAGGGTCAGCTCGGCGACCGCGCGGCGCCGGGAGGGCCGTATCGAGGCGATGTCCTCGCGGGGGGCCGTCAGCCGGACCGTGCGGTGGGCGAGGGCGGCGCGCAGGGGGAGGGCGGCGCAGGCGGTCAGGGTGACGGCCAGGGCGGACAGGACGGCCGGGGTGACCCGGCCGGCGGGGACCAGGAGCAGGGCCGCGGCCAGGCCGAGCGCGCCCGCCGGTACGGCGGTCACGGCGGTCTCGGCGAGCAGCCGCCCGGCGAGTCCGGGCAGGGAGGCGCCGCGGGCGCGCAGCAGGGCGAGTTCGGCGCGGCGCCGGTCGGCGGCCAGTCCGCCGGTCATGAGCAGGACGACGGCGACGACCGTCGCGGTGCCCGCGGCGGCCACGGAGACCAGCGGGGCGATGCCGGAGCGCAGCCGCGAGAAGGAGGCGAGGGCGTCGTCCAGGCCGGTGTCGATGTCGGTGGCGTCGTCGGTGACGGCGCGGGCGCGTTGCAGGCCGGGCCCGGACTCCAGGGCGGCGACGGCCGGCCGCAGCCGGTCCAGGTCGTGGGCGTGCAGGCCGCGCAGATCGGGGGCGAGGTGCCAGTAGCGGACCGGGTCGGTGCTGGTGCCCAGCAGGGCGGGGGCCGCCTCGGGGGCGAGCAGCAGTGCGCCGAGCCAGTACTTGTCCGGGTCCGGGCCGGGGGTGGGCAGGGTCACCAGGGTGGGGGTCCGCAGCAGCGGGACGGTGGACCAGTAGGCGCCGCCGGGGTCGCGCGGGACGAGGACGCCGGTGACCCGGACGGCGAGCGGCTCGCGGCCGGGCGCCGGCATGTGGACGACCGAACCGACCTTGATGTGCAGGGCCTCGGCGGTGGCGGCGGTCACGGCGGCCTCCACCTCGGGGGTCGAGGCGTCGACCGGTTCCGTGGCGCGCGGCAGCCGGCCGGTGCGTACCCGCGCGTGCTCGGCGAGGCCGCTCTGCGCGGCCAGCGAGATGCGGGCGGGCAGTCCGGTCGGCCGGGGCAGCCACGGGTCGGGCACCGCCGGGCTGACGGCGCCGGCGACGCCGTACGCGGACTGGGCGCGGTGCACCTTCAGCGGGCCGCCGACCGTGCCGAGCACCTTCTCGTACTGCCGCCCGAGCGCGTCGGGGCGCAGTGCCGCGGTGCGCCGCCCTGGCGGCAGGCCGAGGTCGGGCTGGGGGGCCGACACCCGTACGGTGGTGTGCTCCGGGCGGGCCTGCCGGAGTGTCCGCTCAAGTCCCGCGTCCTCGTACCGGTCCACCGCCCGCGGGAAGGCACCCGCCAGGCACGCGGCGAGAGCGACCAGCAACGCGAGCGCGACGGCGGCACCGGGCGCGGCCCGCAGCCGGGTCCGCACCCACGGAGCGGCCACGCGCGTCGACGGCCGGCCCATGTCATCCACCTCCCTGTGCGGGCGGCGCCGGTACGGGGTCCGTCCGGCGCACGACCGCCGCCTCTGGCGGGGCCGCCTCCGACGTGGCGGCCCCCGGGGTGATGCCGGGTCTCCGCCCCGGTCGCCGCACGTCACTCACCCCCCTGCGCACGGAGCGCCCGCGCCGGATCGGCCCGACGTACGGCGGCTGTCGCCGCGATCGCCAGCGGTGCCAGGGCGACGGCGGCGAGCAGCAGCGCCACTCTCGCCGACGGGAGCCGGACCAGCAGGTCCGGTACCGGGCGGGTCGCCTCGCCGGTCAGGACGACGAGGGGCAGGACGGCGCGGGCCAGTGCGGTGCCCAGGCCCAGGCCCACCGCGAGGGCCAGTCCGACGAGGACGGCCTGTTCGGCGGCGACCGTGCGGGCCAGCTGGCGGCGCGGTACGCCGAGTGCGCGCAGGACGGCGAACTCGGCGCCGCGGGCCCGTTGCGCGCCGGCGGCGCCGACCGCGAAGCCGACCGCGGCGAGCGCCGCCGCGACGACGGCCGCCGCCGTGAACGCGGCCTCGGGTCCGGCGCCGAACGGGTCGTCGCGCAGTTCGGCGGCGATCTCGTCGCGGACGACGACCTGCCCCGGATCCACGTCCGGCAGCGCCCGGACGGCGGCGGCCACGTGCGCGGAGGCGTGGGGCGCGGTGGCGAGCCACCACTCGGTGGGGGTGGCGTTCTCTCCGTACCGGGCCTGGAGCAGCTGGTTCAGGGCGCGCAGGTCGAGCAGGACGGCTCCGCCGTCGTGCGCGCCGGTGGCGGCCGGATCGATGGTGGCCGGCAGCGCCCGTACCGCCCGTACGATCCGCACCGGCACCCGCCGGTCGCCGATCGTGAGGTCGACCCGCTGCCCGGTGCGGGCGCCCGCCGCGGCCAGGTAGCGGTCGGTCGCGACGGCCGGCACCTCGGCGGGCGCGGCCTGGGCGGCCTGGAGCCGGAGGGTGACGGAGGCGACGGTCCAGATGTCGGCGTCCGGGAGGTAGCCGGTGCTGTAGGCGAAGGTCGGCGGACGGGTGCCGGTGACCTGGGGGCGGGTGGGGCTGGTGGCGGTGCTCGGTACGGCGGCGCCGCCGGTTTCCGCGGTGGTGGTCCACCGGGCGGGCAGGGTGAGCCGGTGGTCCGTGCCGTCGGTGCCCGACGCGGTCAGGCCGTCGATCGTCAGGCGGTGGTGCTCGGCGCGCTCGGCGGGCTGGGTCAGGTCCAGGCGGAGACCGGTGAGGGTCGCGGGTCCGGTGGCGGTGCCGAGGGCGAGGGTCAGGGTGTGCGGGCGGCCGTCGGCGGGGAGCTGCCCGGCCGGCAGCTGGTACGGCACCCCGTACCGGTCGGTCAGGGTCACCGTCACCGCGGTCGTGGTGCCCGGCCCGGTGGAACTGTGCAGACGGGCCGTGAGCTTCAGCCGGGCGGTGCCGGCCGGGACCCCGGCCCCGGCGGGGGTGCCCTTGGGGGTGAGCCGGCGCAGCAGCGGCCGTACCGGTTCGTCCGCCAGGTCGGGCCGCATGAGGACGGCGTCCGCCGCGTGCGCGGTGTCCAGGGCCAGCACGGTCGCCGTGCGGTCGCCGGACAGCGGCTGGGCGGCGCGCACCGCGGGGGCGGCCTCGCGCACCCGGGGCAGGCCGGCGTACAGGTCCGTGCGGCCGAACCGGTCCTCCCCGGTGGCCAGGACCCGCACCGGCACCCCGGCCCGGAAGTCGGCCTGGTCGTCCTGCGAGCGGTCCCAGGAGGCGGCCTGGCCGATCGCGAGCATGCCGAGGGCGACGGCGAGGACGAGCAGCAGCACCGGGCCCGCGGCGCGCGCGGTGCGCCGGCTGAACTGCCAGCCGGCCAGCGCCACCGGCAGCCCCCGGCCGCCGGCCGCCCACCGTTCGGCGAACCGCGCCACGGGCGGCAGCAGCCGCAGCGTGAGCACGGTCCCGGCGAGCAGGGCCAGCGCGGGCGCGGCCACCAGCAGCGGATCGACGCCGAGCGCACCCGACCGGTCGGCGGCGACGGCGCCGGAGTCCTGCCGGCCCAGCTGCCAGTAGGCGACCCCGGCGATCGCGAGCAGTCCGAGGTCGGCGCCGGCGCGCAGCGGGGCCGGT